>JAIETY010000006.1 GCA_019744885.1 Sphingomonas sp. | reverse complement strand
CGCCGCCAACTTCCTCTCAGCCGTCGCCCTCGCCACCGCCATCGCCTTTTGGCTTTGATTGAGTCTCAACCCTAGGCCGACTCCGCGACAAACCGTTACACTTGCGTGATTGACCCGTGCCCGGGCGCCGACTTAGCTGGCCGCGCAACAATTTGGGGACGCGATCATGATCCGCCTGCTGCTGCTCTTGCTCATCGCCGCCGTCACGCTTGCCCCCGCCGAGGCCGGGCAACGCTTCCGCGAGCGCTTGCGCGAACGGATGATGCAGCGCGCGCAGGGCATGCAGCAGGCGTCTGCTCCGGGGGGTGTCGAGATCGCCTATGGCAGCGATCCGCTCCAGAAGCTCGACTTCTGGCGGGCGCCCGCGCCGAATGCACCGCTCGTCATCTTTGTCCACGGCGGCGGGTGGAAGCGCGGCGACAAGTCCAACGCGACGGGCACCGCTAAGGTCACGCATTTGCTGGCATCGGGCTATGCGGTTGCGTCGATCAACTACCGTCTCGTGCCCGCCGCGACCGTCGAGCAGCAAGCGCAGGATGTCGCCGATGCCGTGGCGGCGCTGCGGGCACAGGCGGCAAAGCTCGGCGTCGACCCTGCGCGGATCGTGCTGATGGGGCATAGCGCGGGCGCGCATCTGGCGGCGCTGGTCGGCACCGATCCCCGCTATTTCACCAAGGCCGGGATGCCGCCCGATGCCGTGCGCGGGATAATCCTGCTCGATGGCGCCGCTTATGACGTGCCGCGCCAGATCACCGCCGGTGCGCGATTCATGGGCGAAACCTATGCCGAAGCCTTTGGGACCGACCCGGCGCGGCAAAAAGCGCTGTCGCCCACTTTTCAGGTCGCCGCCCCCAATGCGCCCGATTTCCTGATCCTCCACATCGATCGCGAGGATGGCACGGCGCAATCAAAGGCGCTTGGCGCCGCACTGCGGGCGGCAGGGACGCCAGCCGACGTGCAGGCGGTCGAGGGCACGGGGCTGCGCGGCCATCTGGAAATCAACCGCAAGCTGGGCGAGCCCGATTACCCTGCGACCGCGCTGGTCGATGCGTATTTGAAGCGGCGGGTCGGGCGGTGAATGGCTGTTAGGGTAGACCCACCGCAATACCCCTCCCGTTAGTGTCGAGCGAAGTCGAGACACGGGACGCGATGCTTGCGGCCTGTTTCTCGACTTCGCTCGAAACGAACGGGTAGTTTAAGGAAGCTAAACCGCGCTGGGTTCGCCCTGTACCAGCACATGCGTACATAGCTGCGCCTCGCGGCTATCCCCCGCCTCAAGCTGCGCCACCGTTACCCAGCCCGCCGCGCGCATCGCCGCCGCCAGCGCCGGGTCGGTACCGATCGGCACGAACAGCCGCCGCCGCGCGGGCACGTTCAGCCCGCCGTCAACGATCGCGTCGGGATAAAGCGAGAAGCCGATCGCGGGTTCCTCGGTGCCGCTTTCGTGGACGACGGTATAGCTGCCGCCACGCCCAATCTCGCCGCGCACGCCAGCAGCGAAAATCGAAAAACCGATCCAGCTTTGATATTCAAAGCCATGCCGCTCGGTCGGATCGAGCGTCATCGCGATGCGGCCTTCGAGCGCCTCTGCGATTTGCCACAGCCCGTCGAGCCGTGATCGCAGCGCACCACCGACATCGAATTGGCAAAGCCGGTCGTGCGCCGCCGCGAACGGCCCCGCTGCTTCGATCAGCGGCAGATAGCGCGCGTCAATCGCGGCGACCGCGCCGGCATCCTTCGCGTCGAGCCGATCCTTGAGGAGTTCGATCCGCTCGGTTGCCACCGATAACGGCCCCGCCGCGAGCGTGTCGACCAGATCGGGCAAGGTGAAGTCGATCGACAGCCCGGCGACATCTGCCGCCTGCAAAGCCTCAACCGCCACGCCGACAATCTCGCGCGCTGCCGCCACGCTATCGAGCCCGATCAACTCGCAACCGACCTGATGCCTCTCGCGCTCGGGATCGAGCTCGGCGGCGCGCAGCTTGAGCACTTGCCCGGCATAGCTCAGCCGCACCGGGCGCGGGTGGTGCGCCATCCGCGTTGCGGCGATCCGCCCGACCTGCGCGGTGATATCGGGCCGGATCGCGAGCGTGCGCTGCGAAACCGGATCGACATAGCGCACCGCGTCGATCGTCCGCGACGCCTTCAGCCGCTGGGCGAGCCCTTCGAAAAACTCGACCAGCGGCGGATCGACGCGCTCATAGCCATGCGCAAATGCCGCGCCGAGCAACCGCGCTTCGAGCGAAGCGGCGGCGTCGGCAAAGGGTGGCAGGCGATCGTGAAAGCCTTCGGGCAGGAGCGAGGAGGTCATTCCTCGCCCCTTAGCTTCCTCAAAACGCCAGCGCCATCACCGTCTTTACGCCCGGCAGCGCGCGGACTTCGGCGATCAACGCGGGCGTCACGGCTTCGTCGACCGACAGCAGCACGATCGCCTCGCCGCCCGCCGAGCGGCGGCCGAGGTGGAAAGTACCGATGTTCACGCCCTGCGTGCCGAGCAATGTGCCGAGCCGCCCGATGAAGCCCGGCGCGTCTTCGTTGACGACATAGAGCATGTGGCCGACCAGATCGGCCTCGACCTTGATTCCGAACAGCTCGACCAAGCGCGGCGCAGCATCGCCGAACAGGGTGCCCGCGACCGACTTGTCGCCCGCCTCGGTCTTCACCGTGACGCGCACCAGCGTGTGGTAATCGCCCTCGCGGTCATGCCGGATTTCACGCACGTCGAGCCCGCGTTCCTTGGCGAGGAAGGGCGCGTTGACCATGTTCACAATGTCCGAGTGCACCCGCATCATGCCGGCGAGTACGGCGCTGGTGATCGGCTTCTGGTTGAGTTGCGCAGCGGCGCCCTCAACCTCGACCGAAATGCCCGACAGCGCGCCGTGGGCGAGCTGGCCGACCAGCGAGCCGAGCTTTTCCGCCAGCGCCATGTACGGCTTCAGCTTCGGCGCTTCCTCCGCCGACAGCGACGGCACGTTGAGCGCGTTGGTGATGCCGCCCGTCACGAGGAAATCGGCCATCTGCTCGGCAACCTGAAGCGCCACATTGACCTGCGCTTCGGTGGTCGACGCACCCAGATGCGGCGTCGAGACAAAGCCCGGCGTGCCGAACAGCGGCGATTCCTTGGCCGGTTCGGTCGCGAACACGTCGAGCGCAGCACCCGCAATATGCCCCGAATCGAGGCCAGCCTTCAGTGCCGCCTCATCAATCAGCCCGCCGCGCGCGCAGTTGATGATGCGCACGCCCTTCCTCGTCTTCGCCAGATTCTCCGCCGACAGGATGTTGCGGGTCTGGTCCGTCAATGGCGTGTGGAGCGTGATGAAGTCGGCGCGCGCGAGCAGATCGTCGAGCGTCACTTTCTCGACGCCCATTTCGAGCGCGCGCTCGGGGGTGAGGAAGGGATCATAGGCGATCACCTTCATTTTCAGGCCAAGCGCGCGGTCGGCAACGATCGAGCCGATATTGCCCGCGCCGATCAGCCCGAGCGTCTTCGACGTCAGCTCGACGCCCATGAAGCGGTTCTTTTCCCACTTGCCGGCCTGGGTGCTGGCGTCGGCTTCGGGGAGCTGGCGGGCGAGCGCGAACATCAGCGCGATGGCATGTTCCGCCGTCGTGATCGAATTGCCGAAGGGGGTGTTCATGACGACGACACCCTTGGCCGAAGCGGCGGGGATATCGACGTTATCGACGCCGATCCCGGCGCGGCCGATGACCTTCAGGTTGGTCGCGTGCTCAAGGATCGCCTTGGTGACCTTGGTCGAGCTGCGGATCGCGAGGCCGTCATATTGGCCGATGATCGCCATCAGCTCTTCGGGCGTCTGGCCGGTAATTTCGTCAACCTCGACGCCGCGCGCGCGGAAGATGGCGGCAGCATTGGGGTCCATTTTGTCGGAGATAAGGACTTTGGGCATGGGATTTTCCTTCTTCGCTCCCTCTCCCCTCCGGGGAGAGGGTCGGGGTGAGGGGCAGTGTGTCGGGTTGTAGAATTGGAAGCGGCACGGCGTCGTCGCGCCCCTCTCCCCCGAGGGGAGAGGGCTAGTTGGATTAAGCGGCCTTTGCCGTCGCGTAGGCCCAGTCGAGCCACGGGCCGAGCGCCACGATATCGGCGGTATCGACCGTCGCGCCGCACCAGATGCGCAGGCCCGGCGGGGCGTCGCGATAGCCCGCGACGTCGAACGCCGCGGCTTCGACTTCGAGCGCCGATGCCATGCGCTTGATCAGCGCTTCGTCGGCGCCTTCGACCGTCAGGCACACGCTCGTCCGCGACCGCGTCGCTGGATCAGGTGCGAGATGGCCGAGCCACTCGCGCTCTGCGACAATCTTGTCGAGCGCCGCCGCATTGGCGTCCGAGCGCGCGATCAGCGCTTCGAGACCGCCGAGCTCAAGCGCCCATTCGAGCGCAAAGATCACATCTTCGACCGCGAGCATCGATGGGGTGTTGATCGTCTCCCCCTTGAAGACACCCTCGGTCAGCGCGCCTTTCGACACCAGCCGGAAGATCTTCGGGAGCGGCCAGGCCGGAGTGTAGCTCGTCAGTCGCTCGACCGCGCGGGGGCCGAGGATGATGACGCCGTGCGCGCCCTCGCCGCCCAAAACCTTCTGCCACGAGAAGGTCGTCACATCGAGCTTGTCCCACGGCATGTCGTACGCAAACACGGCGGAGGTGGCGTCGTTGAAGCTCAGGCCGTCACGGTCATCGGCAATCCAGTCGCCGTTGGGCACGCGCACGCCGCTCGTCGTGCCGTTCCAGGTGAACAACACGTCGTGGCTCCAGTCGACAGCGCCCAGATCGGGCAGCGCGCCATAGTCGGCGCGGATGATGTTGGGATCGAGCTTCAACTGCTTGGCTGCATCGGTCACCCAGCCCTCGCCGAAGCTTTCCCAGGCGAGCGTCGTCACCGGGCGCGCGCCGAGCATCGTCCACATCGCCAGTTCATAGGCGCCGGTATCCGACGCTGGCACGATGCCAATGCGGTGCGTGTCGGGTACGCGCAGAATTTTTCGCGTCAGGTCGATCGCATGTTGCAGTCGCGCCTTGCCGATCTTCGAGCGGTGCGAGCGCCCGAGCGATCCGGTCGCGAGCTTGGCAGCGTCCCAGCCCGGCGGCTTGGCGCACGGCCCCGACGAAAAATAGGGACGGGCTGGCTTGGTGTGGGGTTTTTCAGGCGCAGACGCAGTGGTAGCGTCGATCGCAGCAGTCTCGGTCATGTCAGTCTCTCCTTACAGAGAGCACGCGCGGCGTTGGGACCGCGTGGCCCATCGACCGCCCTAACGATCCGCGCGGCGGCGTCAAGCGCGTTGCGACCGCGATGCAGCAAATGCTGCGCGCGGTTGCCCTTGGGCCTGACGCCGCTATCGTCGCGCCGATGCTGCCCCCACCCCTCATCGGCTTTACCCAGACCGTCGGCCCGCTGCTCGATCTGGCGGGGCTGGCGGTTTTCGCGGCCTCCGGCGCGCTGGCGGCGGCGCGGCGGGGGCAGACGATGGTGACGCTCGCCTTCTTCGCGCTCGCGACCGGCGTCGGCGGGGGGACGGTGCGCGATCTGCTGATCGGGGCGCCCGTGTTCTGGTTGCAGGACAGCCGCGCGGCGGCGACCTGCCTCGTCATTGCTTTCCTGATCTATGTCACGCCCGAACGCTGGTGGCGCGGGACGGCGCTCGACTGGTTCGACGCGGTCGGGCTCGCGGCCTATGCGGTTTATGGCGCGGCCAAGGCGCTGTCCTATGGCGTGCCGGTGGTGCCTGCCGCGCTGATGGGGGTGATGTCTGCCTGCGTCGGCGGCATCATCCGCGACGTGCTCGCAGGCGAACCGTCGATCATCATGCGGCCCGAGATTTATGTGACGGCGGCCGCATTGAGTGCCGGGCTTTACGTCGTGCTGGTGACGGTCGGGCTGCCGGGCGAAGTCGCAGCGGGCGTGGGCGCAGCGGCGGGCTTTGCGCTGCGGGGCGCGGCGATCCGGTGGAAACTGGCGCTGCCGGCGTATCGGCGGGTGCGATAGGGCCTCCACGCTCCAACCAATACCCGTTCGTCCCGAGCGTAGTCGAGGGACGGACCACAGGCGACATGGCTTAGCGCCCGTGTCTCGACTTCGCTCGACACGAACGGGTGGAGGGGAAAGGGATGCTGGAGGGCGCGGGTCAGCCCCGCACCACCCCCACCTCGCTGAACGGCTTGGGCTCCACCGGCGGCACGCTTGGTTCGTGCAATTCGCGCTGCCAGATGCCGACGTCGATCCACCGGTCATGCTTGAACCCGACTTCGCGGTAGACGCCCGCACGCCGGAAGCCGACCGATTCATGGAGCCGGATCGAATAATCATTGGGCAGGGCAATCGCGGCAATCGCCTGGGTAAATCCCTGCGTGCGCAGCGTATCGATCAGCGACTGATAGAGCAGCCGCCCGACCCCCTGCCCCTGCGTTGCCGACGTCACATAAACCGTCGTTTCAACCGCATAGCGATAGGCGGGGCGCTCGCGGAACTTGGCGGCATAGGCAAAGGCCAGCACGCCGCCGCCATCCTCGTCATCGGGTTCGCCATTGGTCGCGACGATCCACGGGTAGAGCCCGTCCGATGCCGCCATCCGGCTGCGCATCTGGCGGGCGTCGGGCGCTTCGATCTCGAACGTCGCGGTGCCGGTCAGCACATGCGGCGCGTAAATGGCGGCAATCGCCGCGGCATCTTCGGGTCGCGCCGCGCGAATGGCAATCATCGAAAACCCCTTTATCGAATGACGGTCAGAGGCCGATACGCGCCATCAAAAGCGCGAGCAACGTCTGATCGGCCGCCGATGGATGCGCAGGCTGAAGCGCCGCGCATTCGAGGCAGCGCGCCTGGATCGCCGCGCCCGTCGCGATCCGCTTCACATCGCCCAGCGCCTGCGCGAACACCGCGCGCCGCTCTGCGGCGATGCGGGTAAAGGCATCGCCCGCGTCGCCCTTGTCTTCGTCATCCTTGCGCAGGAAGTCGCTCAGAAACTTGGTCCAGCGATCGGGTGCCTTTTCAAGATATTCGGCATGGACCTTCTTGGGGTCGAGTCCCGCGCGCTTGGCCGCTTCGTCGATCGCGTCCTGCAAATTGCCGAACCGGTCGACAAGGCCGATCTGCCGCGCGGTGCCGCCGTCCCACACGCGGCCCTGCGCGATTTCGTTGATCTGCTCGGGCGTTTTCTTGCGCGCCTTGGCAACACGGTCGATGAACTGCGCATAGCCATGCTCGATCCCCGCTTGCAGGATCGTGCTGACCTCGTCGTTCAACCCGCCGAAGACATCGGGCTGGCCCGACAGTGGCGATGTCTTCACGCCGTCGGCACTGATGCCCAGCTTTTCGAGGCTCTTTTCAAAGCTGGGGATGATCCCGAAAATGCCGATCGACCCGGTGATCGTGTTCGGCTCGGCAAAAATCGTGTCGCCGGCCGTCGCCACCCAATAGCCGCCCGATGCCGCGACGCCGCCCATCGATACGATGATCGGCAGCTTTTGCGCCTTGGCTTCGATGATCGCGCGGCGGATTGTTTCGGAGGCCAGCGCCGAGCCGCCGGGCGAATCGACGCGCACGACCAGCGCCTTGAGTGACTTGTTCTTCAGCCCGTCGCGCACCAGCGCCGCGATCGAATCGCCGCCTGCCGTGCCCGGATCGGCCTTGCCATCGACGATATCGCCCGCGACCGTCACGATGCCGATTGCATCGCCGCTGGTCGGCAGCGGATGCGCCTCAAGATAAGTGTTATAGTTGATCGCCGCGAAACCGACATTGCTCTTGGCAGGCGCCGCGCCCGCAACAGCGGCAACGCGCTTGTCGAAATCGGCGCGGTCGCCGAGCTTGTCGATCAGCCCCGCTGCCACATTAGCCTTGGCGATGTCGCCCTTGGTGGCGGTGATGAGCTGCGCGGGATTGGTGAGATAGCCCGCGACCTGCGCCTTGGGCCGCGCCTTGGCGATCGTCTCGCGCCAGTCGGCGGCGATCGCGCCATAAAGCGCGGTGCTCGCTTCCTTCGATTCGGGCGATTCATCGGCGCGGGTATAGGGTTCGACGAACGATTTGAACTTGCCGACGCGGAAGACGTGGACGTTGACGCCGAGCTTGTCGATCAGCCCCTTGTAATAAAGCCGTGATCCGCCGGGGCCGCTGAACAGCGTGCCCCCCATCGGGTTCATCCAGATTTCGCTGGCATTGGCGGCAAGGCGATAGCTGCCGTCGGAATAGGCCGTCGCATAGGCCAGCACCGGCTTGCCGCTCGCGCGCACCCGGGCAATCGCCGCGCCGACTTCGTTGAGCGCGGCAGGCAGGCCGCCCCCAAAGGAATCGAGATCGAGCACCACCGCCTTCACCTTGGCGTCGCCCTTGGCTTCGTCGAGCACGCGGATCACGTCGCGCAGGCGATATTCGCGCGGGCCGCTGTTGCCGCCGAAGCTGATCTGCGGCGGCGCGGGCTGTTCGACGATCGACCCGTCGAGTGCGAGCACCAGCGCACCGTCCTTCACGACAGTGCGGCCCGGCCGCGATGAGAGCGCGGCAAACAGCGCGCCGAAGAAGATCAGCATGGCGACCAGCACCAGCGCGTCCTTGATGCCGACCAACAGCTTCCAGGCGCCTCGCAGCAATTTCACGTGCATTTTCTCCAGATCGGCGTTCGCAACTTGACCACCCTTTAGCCGGACGTGTTTGGTTAGAGCAATACGCCTTTAATGTCGTCCCCATTCGCGCGGCGCGGGCGAGCTGCAGCGTGACGCTCCGCCATCGGCAGGCTAGGGCCGTCGCCGATGACTGCTCCGCTGCCCCTGCCCGCGTCGCCCGGTCGCGCGCCCGCCAGTTTTGCGGACGAGCTGCGCGCGCTTGCGACATTGGCCGGGCCACTGGCGGGCGCCAATCTGGTGCAGATGGCAGTGTTTGCCGTTGACGTGATCTTCGTGGCGCGGCTCGATCCGGTTGATTTCGCTGCGGCAACGCTGGGCGTTTTTCTGTACAGTGTCGTGCTATGGGCGCTCTTGGGGCTGGCAACGGCATGCGCGCCGATCATTGCCGCCGAACTTGGGCGGCGCGCGCATGCCGTGCGCGAGGTGCGCCGCTCGTTCCGGATGGCCTTGTGGCTATCGGTGCTGGCGGCGCTGCCCTTCGTGCTGCTGCTCGCGAATGGCGAAGCGATCCTGCTGCTGGCCGGGCAGGACCCGCGCGTCGCTGCGCGTGCCGACGCCTTTCTCGACATCCTGCTGATCGCGCTGGTGCCGAGCGTGGCGGCCGGCGTGATGCGCACCGTTGCCGCCACGCTCGGGCGCCCGGCCTGGGCACTGGCGGTGACGATCATGGCGCTGATGATCGGCATTGCCGCCAATTGGGCGCTCGTCTTCGGCAATGCCGGGTTCCCGGCGCTGGGTCTCGAAGGATCGGCGATTGCCAGCGTCGTGACGACATTTGCGATGCTGGCGGCGTTCAGCGCAATCCTCCTGCTCGATCCGCGCTTGCGCCGGTTTCGCCTGTTCGGACGGTGGTGGCGCCCCGAATGGTCGCGCCTTGGCGAGATATTCCGGCTCGGCCTGCCGATCGCGCTGGCGTTCACGCTGGAGGGGTCGCTGTTCGGTGGCGCCGCCATCCTGATGGGGCTGATCGGCGTGACGGCAGTTGCGGCGCATGCCGTCGCGCTCAACATTGCCGCGATCGCGTTTCAGATTCCGCTCGGCATTGCCCAGGCCGCGACCGTGCGCGTCGGCATGGCGTATGGCGCGCGCGACCCGGCCTGGATCGCGCGCGCAGGCCGCGCGGCAATCACGGCAGGCACGGGCTGCATGATGGTGACGGCACTGGCGATCTGGTTTGCCCCGGGCGTGCTGGTGTCGGCGTATCTCGATCTCGACGCGCCCGCCAATGCGCAGACGGTGCCGCTGGCGATCACCTATCTGGCCATTGCCGCGATGTTCCAGCTGCTCGACGGCGCGCAAGTGGTGCTCGCGGGTGCGTTGCGCGGTTTGCAGGATACACGCGTGCCGATGCTGATTGCGGGCTTTGGCTATTGGGGCGTGGGCTTTGCGACCGCCGTTGTGCTTGGCTTCGGGCTGAAGATGGAAGGCGTCGGCATCTGGCTTGGGCTGGCAGCAGGACTGCTCGCGGTGTCGGCACTGCTGCTGCGGCGCTGGATGCGGCGCGCGCAGCTCGGGCTGCTGCCCGCGGGCGCGCCACTTTAACCCTCTTTTTCGCCCCCGACCGGTTTGGCAGCGGTTGACGCGCGCGCCTCGCGAACACATATGCGCCGTGTTGGCACTCGCCCCGCGTGAGTGCCAGTAGCGATCATCAACCCGAGAAAGAAAGGATGGAGCGCATGAACTTTCGTCCACTCCACGACCGCGTGCTCGTTCGCCGCGTCGAAGCCGAAGAGAAGACCGCCGGTGGCATCATCATCCCTGACACCGCCAAGGAAAAGCCGCAGGAAGGCGAAGTCGTTTCGGTCGGCACCGGCATTCGTGCTGAAGACGGCACGATCACCCCGCTCGACGTCAAGGCCGGCGACAAGATCCTGTTCGGCAAATGGTCGGGCACCGAGGTCAAGGTTGGCGGCGAAGACCTGCTGATCATGAAGGAATCGGACATTCTGGGGATCATGGGCTGAAGCCCTGAGCCACCCGTTTTTTCGTAACCATCAACCAACATCCAACTGAAAGGGCAGTCCCATGGCAGCCAAGGACGTAAAATTCAGCCGCGATGCGCGTGAACGCATTCTGCGCGGCGTCGACATTCTCGCCGATGCAGTGAAGGTCACGCTGGGGCCGAAGGGCCGCAACGTCGTGCTCGACAAGAGCTTCGGCGCACCGCGCATCACCAAGGACGGTGTCACTGTCGCCAAGGAAATCGAACTCAAGGACAAGTTCGAGAATATGGGCGCGCAGATGATCAAGGAAGTTGCTTCCAAGACCAATGACATCGCTGGCGACGGCACCACCACCGCGACGGTACTCGCTCAGGCGATCGTGCGTGAAGGCATGAAGTCGGTTGCGGCCGGCATGAACCCGATGGACCTGAAGCGCGGCATCGATCTCGCGGTCGCCAAGGTCGTCGAGGATATCAAGTCGCGTTCGCGCCCCGTGTCGGGATCGAAGGAAGTCGCGCAGGTCGGCATCATCTCGGCCAATGGCGACACCGTCGTCGGTGAGAAGATCGCCGAAGCGATGGACCGCGTCGGCAAGGAAGGCGTGATCACCGTCGAGGAAGCCAAGGGCCTCGAATTCGAACTTGATGTCGTCGAAGGCATGCAGTTCGACCGTGGCTACCTGTCGCCCTACTTCATCACCAACCCTGAGAAGATGACGGTCGAGCTTCAGGATCCCTATATCCTGATCCACGAAAAGAAGCTGTCGAACCTGCAGGCGATGCTCCCGATCCTGGAAGCCGTCGTTCAGTCGGGCCGTCCGCTCCTGATCATCGCCGAGGACATTGAAGGCGAAGCGCTGGCGACTCTCGTCGTCAACAAGCTGCGCGGTGGCCTGAAGGTCGCAGCCGTCAAGGCACCGGGCTTCGGCGATCGTCGCAAGGCGATGCTCGAGGACATCGCGATCCTGACCAAGGGCGAGCTGATTTCCGAAGACCTCGGCATCAAGCTCGAAACCGTCACGCTCGCGATGCTCGGCCAGGCCAAGCGCGTCACGATCGACAAGGACAACAC
>JAIETY010000086.1 GCA_019744885.1 Sphingomonas sp. | reverse complement strand
GGTAGAGCACTGTGTTGACATCGCAGGGGTCGCAAGTTCAATCCTTGCCACGCCCACCACCGAAAACCCCGCAATCTCAGCAGATTGCGGGGTTTTTGTTTCTTCGGCGGCGGTGATTTGGCGGACAAGGTCCGGTGCAGCTCCTGTGTATTGCTAAGCCGCACCCAGAACAAATCATGTCTCCGATGCGGAGTTCGAGCTGAATTAAACTGGCGCCGCTGCGGCCTGCACAATCCATGTCGGCGCCAGTGGTATCCATGCGGGGCGGGAACATCGAGAGATCCGCAGGTCGCGCGCGCGAACGGCGCGACGAAGCATTTGTCTGATTTCGCCCCGCACCTGCTCGTGATCGCGGCGCCATCGCACCAATGTCGAAATGATAACTTTTGTCGGCGTGTCGTTAGCTTTGTTTTTACCGCTATTTCATCGAGCGACATCGACCGTTTGCGCCGGGTAGCGCGCAATTGTTCGGCTAGAGATCTGCCGGGAACCAGGCGCGTGAGACGAAAGTCCAACGCCCCCATCACCATGATGAGGGTCCCGACCGAGCCGACGCTCTTCTCCAGCCGCTTGATGGTATGGGCATCGACACCGATCCGTTCGGCTAAGGTCCTTTGCGACCCTCCCGCCAGCCGCCTGGGCTCCCGCATTTCAAACACGGCCGCTTGGGGTGCCTTGAATTGCAGCGGGCGAAGCGGCTGCTTCCGGGGCGATTCGGGTGGATTGCGGAATGGCGGCTATCGGGCAGCGGTTTGAGGTAAGCGGACATTCGTTGTCGCGCCTCAGGACGTGAGCTGTTAGGGCGTGAATCGGTCGACGGGCATTGGCTGGGCGGACAACGGGCCGGTCGATTTACGCCGACTGGAAATCGCAAGTCTCGATTCGTTAAGGTTGAAGAGTTTGGCGCATCGGGAACATGATCCCGGTCTTACAAAATTTTCATGTCTCGGCAATCTCGCAGCAAAAGCGATCATCGTATCGGTTGATTGTCGGCTCGGCGGCTCCCCCAACCGCAACGAAGGTCGGCATGAGACGCGGCGTCTGGTGCCCCCTGCCAGACGCCGCCATTCCTCAGACTAACTCCGCTGAACGCTTAACCGCATGATAGCGCGCAATCCTGGGTCATTGTCCTCAAGCACCAGACTGCCATTGTGTAACCTCGCGACCGCCTCAACGAGCGCCAGGCCAAGGCCCGAACCACCCAGGTGCCGGGATGGATCAAGTCGGACAAAACGGTGTTTGGCTTCCTCGCGCCGGTCGGCGGGGATGCCGGGGCCGCGATCGGCAACGATCAAGCGCACGCCTTCGGCTGTCGGCTCGGCTGACACGGTAATGACACTTGTGCCTTCGGCATAACGGAGCGCGTTTTCGACGAGGTTTGAGAGTGATTGCAACACAAGATCGCGGTGAAGCAGCAGTTTGCCAACCGGCTCAGCACGTTTTTCGTCGACCAGCATGACGCCCTGTTCTTCGGCCGAAGGACCGAACACTTCAACCAAGTCGCTCAAAAGGGCTTCGATATCGACCGTGACAAAGCGATCATTGCCGACCCCAGCTTCAACGCGGGCGATCTGAAGAGCAGTCGTCAACATCGCCAGGAGCAGGTCTGCTTCCCGCGATACATGGTCAAGCGCAGCGAGGGCCGCCTCGTCGCTGGTTTTCTGCCGGGCTTGCTCGATTACCGATTTAAGGCGGGTGAGCGGCGAACGCATGTCATGGGCGATGCCATCGGTAACGATGCGCAATTCGCCAACCAAGAGCTCGATGCGCTCAAGCATGGCATTGACCGATCCCGCTAGTGCATCGAACGGGTCCTCACTGCCGTCGCGCCGGGCGCGTTGCGCCAGGTTGCCTGCCGCGACCGCAGCAGCAGTCACGTTTAGCATGCGGAGTCGCTGATTGAAGAATCGTCCGAGCAGAATTGCCAACAGGGAGGCCAGGGGCACCGCCGCGAGCAGCGCTGTGACGATGACCTCAATACTGATTCGCAACAAACGCACATTGGCATCGATAACTCTGCCAACCAGCAGCCTGCCCTGGCCCGACAGCGACTTGGCGATCACCCCGATTGTCTCCGGTTCGCTACCACCAGTCCGGTAGAGTGTCATCGTGCGCCAGCCGGTTGACCGCCCGATTGTTGCTGGCCAGGCTGAAAGATTGCCAGCGCGGATTTTACCATCTCGGTCAATGAACAAGGCGACAACTTCGCCTTGATCTTTGGCCAGACGCGCCTCGATCAATGCGGCCAATGCCGCATCGCCGCCCGTGCGGTAGCCTGCCAGCAAATCATCACCCAACTCAGCAACGATCGTGCGCTCTTCGGCCTCAACCGTTCGCGATGTTGCGACATAAACATAGGTTAGCGCGGCGCCGGACAGCAATATCTGAACGGCAAAGACCAACAGGATGAGCTTTGCTGTTGCGGAGCTAAAGCTTCGCGTGAGGCTACGCCATCGATCCATGGTTAGGTCGGCGGTCCGTCGTAAATGATTATGCAGCACGCCCTAACCGATACCCAGCACCACGAACCGTATGGAGCAATTGCGGCCCTCCTGCTTCATCGAGCTTTCGGCGGAGCCTGCTGATGTGGACATCAATTACGTTGGTTCCAGGATCGAAATGATAGTCCCACACCCCTTCGAGCAACATCGTTCGAGTGACGACCTCATCGGCATGACGCAGCAGAAATTCGAGCAGGCGAAACTCCCGCGGTTGCAGCGCGAGAAGCTGATCCCCCCGTCGCACGCGCCGGGATAACAAATCCATCTGGAGATCGCTGCACTCTAGCACGGTGCGAACCGCACCGACGGGTTGCCGACGTCGAATGATGAGGCGCAGTCGCGCAAGTAGTTCGGCAAAGGCGAAGGGCTTCGCAAGATAATCGTCGGCACCCGCCTCCAATCCGGCGATCCGGTCATCAGCGGTTCCGAGCGCCGAAAGGATGATGACCGAAGTCGCAATGCCAGCCGCCCGCAATGCGGCGATCACGGCCATCCCATCCATGGAAGGCAGCATCCTGTCGAGGATGATCGCATCGAAGCTGCCGTCGCTGGCCAGAAAGAGCGCGTCGCGACCATTATCGGCCTTGTCGACAACGAAGCCTAGCTCGTTAAGGCCGTTCGCAATATAGTCAGCGGTTACCGCATCGTCTTCAACAACAAGAATCTTCTGGGTCAACTGCCAACCCCTATAGCGGACGCAGGACGATGTTACGGTGCCGACCATGATTGGCCAAGCCTATCTCCAAGCGACCGTCGGGATGGTGCCGCACAATCCACTCGGCCTGACTTAATGACGATACTGAGCGCCCATCGACCTGGGTAATGTGATCACCCGCGACCAAACCTGCATGCGCGGCGGCGCTGTCACCCTTCACGCTGGTTACCACCAGACCCCCTTCGCTTGCGGCCTCTGCGGTAAATCCTGGCAACTGCGATAGCGGCCCCGCTTTGTGGGGGCCAGCCGAGCCGAAAAATTCAACGCTGATCGCGCAAATGGCGATGGCAAGCGCCACACAAATGCCGGCGACAAACGCAATCGATGCGCTGCTCCGAACATTTGTGTCGCCACTCATCTGCTCAGGTTTCTGTAGAAGAGATGGGGTCGTGCCACCGCATATCTGTCCCGATCAACCGCGATTGATCGCGTCACAATGCGCGCCAAATTTCCGAAAATCATCTTAAGTTTCGGTCATGATTTTGCCAGTGGCCGGTAAGGCGACACCAACGAGGCCGTTCGCTGCTACCTGTCCAAAAGTTCACGTTGCTTCCAGCTTCGCGCAAGTCGCCTCGACTAATCTGTCGGTCCGATGTCAGTCTAGGCAGGGTCATGCGGGGAACAAAAAAGAAATGTGCCAGGTGGCCGGTGGCTGCAATCGCGCTAGCGCTCTGGGCTGCGCCCGGTTGTGCCGCCGACACGGTTGGTGATCGCCAGCCCATTTCGATCGAGCAGGCCTTGGCCGCTGGCGCGCAAGCCAATATTGATTTGTCCTCAGCGCGCAATGCCAGCCGCACTGCGCAGGCGGCCCTCCGGTCAGCGGATACGGCCCCGAACCCGACGCTGAGCTTCAACATTGTCTCGTTCCGGCCCAACCGGATCGGCCAGCTGCCCGCCGATCGGATCAGCGACGATATCGTCCGGCTCGATTTCCCGATCGAACGCGGGGGCAAACGGCGCGCCCGGGTGGGGGCGGCGCAGGCCGGGTTGATCGCGGCAACTGCCGATGTGGCAAATACCGGACGCGAAGTGCAGGAACAGATCAGCACGGCATTTTACGGCCTGATGGCCGCCGAGCGTCGGCTCGCCTTGTTTAGCGCCATCGCTGAAAGCTATCGGACAAGCCAGGTGCTGGGGGATCGGCGGCTGAAGGCCGGAGCAATATCGGGTGGCGACTTCGCCCGACAAAAGGTCGAAACGTTGCGCGCGCAAAGCGCTGTTGCCCAGGCGCAGAATGACCTTCGCGACGCGCAACTTTCGCTTGCCGTGCTGATCGGGCGCGAGCGGGATGCCGCCGTGCTGGAGACGGTGGGAGATTGGCCTAGCGCCGCCGATGTCCGGGCAATCGATCCCGACATGCTTGCCGACCGACGACCTGACGTCCAGGCGGCGTTTGCGAGGGTTGAGCAGGCGCGTCGACAGCTTGATGGCGCCCATGCCCTCCGTCATCCTGATGTGACCGCCGGCCTGCAGCTGGAAAACGATCCGAATGGAGTCGGCAGCAGCATTGGTGTCGGGCTTTCCTTTCCGATCCCGATCAGAAACCGTTATCGCGGTGAGGTCGCCGCCGCCAGCACCGGCGTCAATCAGGCCGAGGCGCTTGCGGCCAAAGCCCGCGCCGTTGCCGTCGCCGAGATTGTGATTGCTCGTCGCGCTGTCGATACGACCAGCCAACGCCGCATCGAATTCGACACCCAGCAACTCCCAGCCGCGCGTAAGGCCGCGCAAACGGCTGAATTTTCTTATGCTCAAGGGGCACTCGCGCTGCTCGATCTGCTCGATGCCCGTCGGACCCTACAATCGGTCGAACTTGCGGCAATCGATGCCCGCAATGACGAAGCGCTTGCGATTGCCCGGTTGCGGGCCGCCGAATTCACAGGGGAGCAATGATGACGCTGACACTGAAACGCTGGGCGTCGCGACCTGCGAAGCAGTGGTTGATGATGGGGCTGGTGCTGGCTCTCCCTCTGGCCGCGTGTAGCAAGACCGACCCTGCCCCGGTGGCAACAAAGAACACGCCGGGGGTAATCAGTTATGCGGCCGACGCGCCCGAACTCGCCTCACTTCAGCTCATCAAGGTGGCGGTTGAGCCGCTGCCAATATCCGCTGATTTGAATGCACGGCTCGCCGTTGACGAGGACGTCACCGGGCGTGTCGGCGCGCCGGTCTCTGGCCGGGTCACTAAGGTGCTGGTCGATTTGGGTGAGGCGGTGCGCGTCGGGCAGGCGCTTGCGATCGTCGATGCGCCCGATCTGGCACAGGCGCGCGCCGATCTGATGAAGGCCCGATCAGACGCGGATTTCAAGAGCCGGGGCGCGGTGCGGGCGCGTCAGTTGTTTGAGGGCGAAGCGATCGCCCGCCGCGATGTGGAAGCCGCCAATGCCGACGCGGGTGCCGCGGCGGCGGAGCTTGAGCGCGCACGGCTGCGATTGGCCAATCTGGGCGGCGGCCGCGGCGATGCCCTGGGGCTGACGAGTCCGGTTGCCGGCTATGTCCTCGACCGGCAGGTAGAACCCGGCCAGCAGCTGACCGCCGGGCAAGGGCCATTGTTTACGGTGACGAACCCAAAGCGGCTGTGGCTGCTCATCGACGTGCCAGAGACCGCCATCGCGCGGGCCAGCATGGGACAGAAAGTCGACTTCACGGTCCCCGCCTATCCCGATCGGCGTTTCACCGCGACGATCGAGAAGATCGGACTCGGCGTTGATCCCACGACGCGCCGCATTCAGGTCCGCGCGCAAGTGACGAACGATGATCTGGCACTGAAACCCGAAATGTTTGCGCGGACTCGCCTCGTTACTGATGACGGACGAACGGCAATCAAGGTGCCCAATGCCGCGGTGTTTGAACAAGGTCTGCAATCCTATGTCTTTCGTGTTGAAGGCGCAGGAAAGTTTCGCCGGATACCGGTCGATGTCGCCTCACGGGGTGACAGTTTTTCCTATGTAACGGCGGGGATCAAACCGGGTGAGCGGATCGTCGGTGAAGGCGCTTTGTTGCTCAATGCGCAGCTTGCCGGAAGCTGATCGGCATGATCGGCAATCTTTCACGGTTCGTCACCACCAACCGCGTCTTCGTGCTGATCATGGTGGCGGCCCTGATCGCTATCGGCATCCGCGCGGTCGTCAACCTGCCGATCGAGGCGTTCCCCGATGTGCAGGATGTGCAGGTCGTGGTGATTACGCAGCAGCCAGGACAAGCGCCCGAGGAAGTCGAACGGGCGGTGTCGCTGCCGATTGAACGCGCGCTGGCTGGTACGCCGGGCGTCACCACCATGCGCTCGGTGTCGATCACCGGTCTTTCCGTGGTGACGATGATTTTTCAGGACGGCACCGACGATTACTTCGCGCGCCAACAAGTTCTTGAAAAACTGCGCGATGCCGATCTTCCCGATGGCGTCGTGCCGAGCCTTGCGCCGCTGTCGACGGCGGTGGGTGAAGTCTATCGCTACGTGCTTGAAAAGCCGGTCGACATGCCGCTCTATGAAGCACGCGCGATCCAGGACTTCGTGGTCCGACCCGCGCTGCGCATGGTGCCAGGGGTTGCCGACGTCACCAGCTTTGGCGGCAGCATCAAGCAATATCAGATCAGGATCCGGCCCGATTTGCTCAAACGCTATCAGGTCACACTGGCCGATGTGCAGACCGCTGTCGGCAACGCCAATTCGAATGTCGGCGGCGGCATCATCAAGCGTGGGGACGAAGCCGTCGTTGTTCGCGGGCTCGGTCTCTATGGGTCTGTCGACGATATCGCCAACACGCTCGTCAAGGCCTCAAACGGGAGCACGATCCGCGTTGGGGACCTTGGTGAGGTGGCGATCGGCGTCCCCGAGCGCAGCGGCATCGTGGCGCTCGACCGCGAAAATGATGTCTCCGAGGGGGTCGTCCTGGCCATCAAGCGGACGAACGCTGCCGAAGTTGTGAACGGGATCAAGCAGGCGGTCGATAGCCTCAACGATCAGTTCCGGCTTGACGCAAAGCGTGAGGGCCGTGCCCCGATCCAGATCAAGCCGACCTATCAACGCACCAAGCTGATCGACCGCACCGTTGAGACGGTCGCGGAGAATCTGCTTGTCGGGGCGACGCTGGTGACGGCCTTGTTGCTGATTTTTCTGCGGAACTGGCGTGCTGCGCTGGCCGTGGCGGCCATCATCCCCCTCGCATTGCTCGCCGCTTTTGCCGGCCTGTACCAGATCAGTGTGCCGGCGAACCTGATTTCGATGGGCGCGGTGGATTTCGGGATCATCATCGATTCCGCCGTTGTCCTGGTCGAAGCGATGATGGTCGGTCTGTCGATCGAGGCGGCGCGAAAGTCCGGCACGCTTGATCGTCAGCAGCGACGCGCGGTCCTGCGCAATACGGTGACAGCGCTCAGCAGGCCGATCCTGTTTTCCAAAGCCATCATCATTATGGCCTTCGTGCCGATCTTCACCTTCCAGCGCGTGGAGGGCAAGATGTTCACGCCGGTGGCCCTGACGCTGTCGTTTGCGCTGGCGGCAGCCCTTGTTTTGACCCTGACCTTTCTCCCGGCGGTCTTGTCGTTTCTGGTTGAGCGCTATGACATGGCCGAAAAGCATCTTGCCTGGATGGATTGGCTTCGCGAACGCTACCGTCGGATACTCCTCGCCAGCCGGACACGTGCCCGCGCGATCTTTGCCGGGTCGATCGCGATTCTGCTGATCACGGCCGCGCTCGTCCCGCAACTTGGCTCCGAATTCCTGCCCAATTTGGATGAGGGCAATATCTGGCTGACGGTCCAGCTCACACCGTCGGCGGCCATGGAGACGACCCGCCGCGCCGAAGCCCGCATCAGAGCGATCATGCTGAGTTATCCCGAGGTCCATCAGGTCAGCTCGGAAACCGGGCGCCCCGATGACGGGACAGATCCCAAGGGCCCGTCGAGCCTGCAAATGTTGATCGACCTGAAACCCCGGTCGGAATGGCGGGCGCAATTTCCCACAAAGGCGGCGCTGGAAGACGACATGCGCAAGAAGATCGCGATCTTGCCCGGTGTCCCGACCAATTTCAGCCAGGTGATCCAGGACAATGTCGAGGAGAGTCTTTCGGGCGTGAAGGGCGAGATTTCGGTCAAGATTTTCGGACCCGACCTGAACGTGCTGGAGCAACTGGCCACAGCCACCGCGCGAGTCATCGCGGCTGTCCCCGGTGCGGCCGATGTGGCTGCCATCAAGGTGGGCGGTCAAACCGAGGTTCGCGCCGATCTTGATCGATCGGCGATGGCGCGACTGGGGCTGAACCCCGCTGACGCCAACAACGCGATAGCGACTGCGTTTGGCGGCACTGCCGTCGGGACACAATATGAAGGCGACCGCAAGTTCGACATCGTCGTCCGCTTTGCCGAGGACCAGCGCAACGCCATTGACGATCTGCCTGAGCTGCAGATTCCCCTGCCGACCGGCGGAACAGTGTCGCTGGGCGAAATCGCCCATATCCACGTCGAGGTCGGAGCGTCGCGGATCAGCCGCGAGGCTGGTGGCCGTAACGTGGCCGTCAAAGCCAATGTCGATGGCCGCGACCAGGGAGGCTTCGTTGCTGAAGCGCAGAGCGCGGTTGCAGCGAAAGTCATTCTGCCGGCCGGATACCGGATGACCTGGGGCGGTCAGTTCGAAAACCAGCAGCGCGCGACGAAGCGCCTTGAGCTTATCGTACCGATCGCGCTGCTCGGGGTATTTGCGCTCCTGTTCTGGGCTTTTGGCAGAGTCCGGTCGGCGCTGCTGGTTCTTGCGATGGTGCCCTTCACGATGATCGGGGGCATCGCCGCCCTTGGCTTGGCAGGCTTGCATATGTCGGTTTCGGCGGCGGTTGGCTTTATCGCGGTGGCCGGCATCGCCGTCCAAAACGGCGTGGTGATGCTCGAACATATCACCGAACGCTTTACCGAAGGCGACCCCTTTGACGTGGCCGTGATCGAGGGAGCGGTTGACCGCTTGCGACCGATCCTGATGACCGCATTGATGGCAGGGCTTGGGTTGCTCCCGGCGGCGCTTTCGACCGGCATCGGCTCTGAAACGCAACGCCCCTTCGCCTGTGTCATCGTCGGCGGCGTGGTGTCAGCGACGATGTTCATGCTCGTGCTCTTGCCGCTCGCCCTTGAACGATTGAACGCACAAGGAGATAGGGGATGAGCGGTCCTATCGGCGTTGTGTCGCATAAAATCCTCCTAAAGGCCGGGCTTCTGCTGATTGCCGGGCGCATAGACCTCCACCGGGTGAGCGCGACGGTGGATCCTTCCGCGCCGCTCACCGTCATCGACCCGCAAATCGCGAGATTCGTCAACGCATCCGATGTGCTTGCGGGACCTCAGCCACTCCCCAAGCGCCACGTGATTGGTCTTGACCATGCGGAGGTCAGGCTCACGTCGGTTGTCGTGCGACCTGCGCCGCCGCCGACGCAGCTTGTCATCGCCGCCGATCTGATGCGTGACATGATCATCGGCTTCGACTTTCGACGCGGCTCGCTCCGCGTCTTTGATCACTCAGAATATCGCCATGTCCGTTCGAACATGTCCGCTGTCGCGATCGATACGGCGGCGCAGGACCAATGCCTTCACATCGATGCGCGCAGCCAATCAGGCAGCAGTGTACGGCTGTCGCTCGTTGGTCAGCCAACGCAGATCCCGCAGCATGCTAGCACTGTTGTACTCATGGTTGGTGGCATGCCTGTCACGGCAATGCCAACCGAAAGAGGTGCCAGTATTTGCCCCGATAGCGATGCGATTATCGGTTGGGACTCATTTGCCGATTATCGTGTGACGTTTGACCTGGCCAAAGGTCAAATGTGGATCGCACAGTGACCTGAATGTGATGCTGCAGCGCTTATCGGCTTGGTGTGTGAATCGGCCTGCAATATTGGCTCTGACTCAATTTTGGTGAAATTCGCGCGCGAGATGGCGGCGGTTTCCAATTGGGAGCAACGACACGCTGGTCCGGGTCGTGCGACGCCGGGGTTTTCCACCATGTCCGGCGCCAACGGTGATCGGTATCGATGACTGGGCATGGCGGCGCAATCAGAGGTACGGCACGATCAGTTTTGATCTTGAGCGGCACCGGCCGATCCGTCTGCTGCCGGACAGGGAACCTGCGACCGCCCAGGCCCGGCTGTCAGAGCAGCCGCAGGTGGCGATCATCGCGCGCGATCGCGGCGGAGCTTACGCCCGCGCTGCGGCCAAGGCCCTGCCGAATGCCGTGCCGGTTGCTGTCCGCTGGCATCTCACGGAAAACGCCAGTCGTGCGTTCCTCGACGCGGTGCGCCGGTCGATGCGGCAGATCCGATGCGCAATCGGCGCGCTGGCAATCCAGCCCGAGCTCCTTACGGCGGCCGAACGGCTTCAATACGAAGGGTATCTTCATCGCGAGGAGACAAATGCCGCGATCCTCACGCTATCCAAGGACGGCATCGCGATCAAGGAGATCGTCCGCCGCACCGGCCATAGTCGCGGCACGGTGCGCCGGGTGTTGCGTGGAGCGCGCAGCGACGTGTTCAGAACCCGAGAGACGTCCCTTGATGGCTACCTGCCATGGCTGGATCTACACTGGGCGGCGGGCCACAGAAATGGTGCAGCCCGGTGGCGATCGTTGCAATCGCGGGGCTTCCGCAGATCGCTCCGCGTCGTGACGGAGTGGGCGACACGGCGACGGCGCGCCGAAACCGTCGATGCCGACACGCTTCACCGCGTGCCCTCAGCCAGAACTATCGCACGGCTGATGACGATCGCCCGTAACGGTCTCTCCAGGGCGGAGACAGTCACCGTGGCAGCGGTTGAAGTCGGCGTGCCCTCTCTTGTCGACGCGCTGCATCATCGAGGGTTCTATGTCATGATCCGCCGCAAGGCCGGCAGCGACCTCGATCCTTGGATAGCCCGCGCACGAGCCAGTCTCGTCGCATCGTTCGCCAACGGCGTTGCCAAGGATATCGCCGCCGTCCGCGCGGCGATCGTCTCCCCATGGTCGAACGGACAAACCGAAGGGCAGATCACCAAGCTCAAGCTGGTCAAACGTCAGATGTACGGTCGCGGAAAACTCGACCTCCTCCAGGCCAGGCTCATCGGCGCGACATGATCGACGATCATCAAAACAGCGTCAGAGCCAATGTTGGGCGCCGATAGGGGGCAACATCCCGCGCCGGTTGACAGCTATCGACGACAAAGCGTCGAATCGCGCTTGGCAACGCTTGGGTCGCGACCGTCGGCGAGGCGCTTTAGCCTGGGCGTTCGCGATGCGGCGGTGTGCCCGACCAAGCAAGTGCTCGGGTCGTTCGCGGTCGGGCCGGTGGCTCTTGTCATCAGCAGTCGCCAACCAGACCCGCGCGTTGCAGTCGACTGGAGCAGGTTATGGCGATGTCGATACCCTTGTGCGCCTCAGCGCATGGCGCTGGTCGGCGTAAGGGCAACCACGCTCAGAGTCTGATTCATAATTATCCATTGTGATTTCATATTCTTGCGATGCGGCGGG
>JAIETY010000180.1 GCA_019744885.1 Sphingomonas sp. | reverse complement strand
CGCGGTGAAAGTCGTGGCGATTCAGCGACGAGCGACTGGTAGAGGCGGGCAAGCGCTGGCAAGGGGGATCCCGCAATAGGGGGGTGAATGTTCGGCCCGCCCAAGGTAAGGACAAACCACGCCCATCGCCAGTGGTGCAGTGCGGTAAGGCGTGGAGGACACCCAAATGACCGACCGCCGTTACACCAGCCTTGCCATTACCTTTCACTGGCTCGTCGCGATCGGCATCATTCTCAATCTGGCGCTGACGTGGATTTGGGACGCGGTCGCCGATGATCAGGTCCGGCCGCTGATCGATCTCCACAAGTCGGTCGGGATTACGGTGCTGGGCCTTGCGGTCATGCGGCTGCTGTGGCGCTTTACACACAAGCCGCCGACGCTGCCGACGGGGTACAAAGCGTGGGAAGTGCGGCTGTCGCACTGGACGCATATCGCGCTTTATGTGCTGATCTTCGCGATGCCGCTGAGCGGGTGGATCATGGATTCGGCGTGGAAGGATGCCGCCACGCATCCGATGTTCCTGTTCGGGTTGTTCGAATGGCCGCGCATCGGCTTCATCCTGGCGCTCGACCCGGCGACCAAGCTGGCGGTGCATGACGGCTTTGCCGAAGCGCACGACATCATCGGCAAGCTCGTTTATGCGCTGGCCGGCCTGCACATCCTCGGCGCGCTCAAGCACCAGTGGCTCGATGGCACCCGCGAGCTGCAGCGGATGTGGTATACGGGGACGCCCGAATAATCACGCGACCGACCTATGACGTGATTGTGCTCGGCGCGGGTGCGGCGGGGATGATGGCCGCGCGCATGGCAAACCAGCGCGGGCGGCGCGTGCTGCTGATCGACCACAATAGCGAGCCGGGACGCAAAATCCTGATATCGGGCGGCGGGCGGTGCAATTTCACCAATTTGGGCGCGGTGCCCGAGCGGTTCATCTCGGCCAATCCGCATTTCGCCAAGTCGGCGCTGGGGCGATACAGCCCGCAGGACTTCATCGCGCTGGTCGATGCGCACGGCATTGCGTGGCACGAAAAGACGCTGGGGCAGCTGTTCTGCGACGGATCGGCGAAGCAGATTGTGGCGATGCTGGTCGACGAATGCGCTGGCGTGGATTTCGCTTTCGGGAGCGCCATCCGCGATGTCGGGCATGCCGATTCGGTGTTCAGCGTGACGCATGGAACGCGGACCGATTCCGCCCCGGCACTGGTGATCGCCACCGGCGGCCCGGCGATCCCCAAGCTCGGCGCCACCGGCTTCGCTTATGATCTGGCGCGAAAGTTCGGGCTGAAAGTGGTCGAGCCGCGCCCGGCGCTCGTGCCCCTGACGCTGGGCGGGACCGAGGCGCTATTTTCAGCGCTGTCGGGCGTTGCCACCGAAGTGATCGCGCGCGCCGGAAAGGCCGCTTTCCGCGAGGCGGCGCTGTTTACCCACCGGGGCCTGTCCGGCCCGGCGATCCTGCAAGCGTCGAGCTATTGGCGCCACGGCGAGGCGGTCGGCATCGATTTCGTCCCCGATGCCGCGCCTGACTGGCTCACCGCCGCCAAGCGCGCGCGGCCGCGCAGCAGCCTGAAAGCGGCGCTGGCCGACGCCCTCCCCGGGCGGCTGGCCGAAGCGCTGGCCGAGCGGCTGGGGTTGGCGGGCGAGCTCTCAAACCAGACCGACCGCGTGCTCACCGACGCAGCGCGCCGCCTGAAGGATTGGCGATTCGAACCCAATGGCACCGAAGGTTTTGCCAAGGCCGAAGTCACCGTCGGCGGGATTTCGACCGACGGGCTCTCCTCCCAGACGATGATGGCGCGCAAAATGCCCGGCCTCTACGCGATCGGCGAAGCGGTTGATGTGACGGGCTGGCTCGGCGGCTATAATTTCCAATGGGCCTGGGCGAGCGGGGCAGCGGCGGGGGCAGCGGTTTAGCGCGCGTTTGGGTCCTCAGACTGCCTCATCACCGTTGGTGCTGGTGAGCAGGTCGTCAAGCCCCCCCCCCCGGGCTTGACTGAAACGTCCGGGGGACGTTTCACCTGCTCACTGTCGAAGCACTGTCCTTCTTCTGCGAGCAGGTGGAAAAGAAGGACGGCCCTTCGACAAGCTCAGGGCGAACGGGTTGCGGGTAACTCCCCTAAACACCGCGCGCTCTAGACCTTGCGGCCTGCGCCAAGCCCTCGCTATCCTCGCTAGCGATGCGTCGCGCCGCGATCCTGCTTGTCCTTCTGCTCGCCGGATGCGGCGGCACCGATCGTGCGCCACCCGCGCGCGCCCCCGGCTCGCGACCAGCGGCGGTGAACCTGCCGACCAACCGCGAGACGCAGGCGTGCCTTGCCGACCTGGCGCGCGCCGATGTCCGTTTCAGTGCGCTGCCCGACCGCGACTATGGCGGCGGCTGTTCGCTGGTCGGGGCGGTGCAGTTGATCGACATCGGCGTGCCCGTCACCGGCATCAAGGGGATGCGCT
Source organism: Sphingomonas sp. (assembly GCA_019744885.1). GTDB lineage: Bacteria > Pseudomonadota > Alphaproteobacteria > Sphingomonadales > Sphingomonadaceae > Sphingomonas. The sequence continues at coordinate 9,295 of JAIETY010000180.1, read as the reverse complement.
GCGGCCTCGCGCGCAGCTTCACCGGCTGGATGCGGTTCGCGCTCGCACCCGCCGCGCGGCAAATCCTCGGCAGCGATCTGGTGCGCGTCGAAACCTTCGGCGGCTATGCCTGCCGCAACACCATCGGCACGGCCGCCGCCTACACCCGGCTGTCGGGCCATGCGATCGGCAATGCGATCGACGTCAGCGGCTTTGTGCTCGCCGACGGACGGCGGATCAGCGTGCAGACCGGCTGGCGATCGGGCGATCCCGATGTCCGTCGCTTCTTCGAGGTGATCCACGCCTCGGCCTGCAAGCGCTTCGGCACGGTGCTCAGCCCCGATTACAACGCCGCGCATTACAACCACCTCCATCTGGAGGACGACCGCGCCGGTTTTTGCCGCTGATCCGTTCCTAATCGTGAGGCTCAGCCCATCTACTTGTGCCGTTTGCCTTGGTGAGCAGGTCGTCAAGCCCCCCGGGCTTGACTGAAACGTCCGGGGGACGTTTCACCTGTTCACTGTCGAAGGGCCGTCCTTCTTTTTCATGCGGCTCGCAGAAGAAGAACGGCGCTTCGACAAGCTCAGCGCGAACGGATCGAGGTGATTCCATTCGGCTCTGCATTCCTCTAGGACGACGTGATGACCGATCCCAAAGTACCGCCGCGCGTGTTCGCGCGGGCCAGCGAAGACGCCGAAACCGCGCGCGGCATCGCCTCGACGCCGCAGACCGAAGACTCCGCCTATCGCCTCGCCTTTCAGGACATGGATTTTCTGCTGCGCGAGGATCTGCGCCCGGTGCGGTTCCAGCTCGAGCTATTGAAGCCCGAATTGCTGCTCGCCGAAGCGGGCATTGGCTCGACCTTCGTCTTCTACGGCTCGGCACGCATTCCCGAACCGGAAAAGGCGCAGGCGATGCTCGACTTGGCGCAGGGCGAGTCGGCGCGCAAAATCGCCCAGAGCCTCGTCGCCAAGTCGCGCTATTATGACGAAGCGCGCAAGCTTGCGGCGATCGTCAGCCAGGTGCCGCCCGACGCCAAGGGCATGCGCCAGTTCGTCGTGTGCTCGGGCGGCGGCCCGTCGATCATGGAAGCCGCCAATCGCGGCGCGTGCGACGTCGGCGCCGAGTCGATCGGGCTCAACATCGTGCTGCCGCATGAACAGGCGCCCAACCCCTATGTCACGCCGCGCCTGTCGCTCCAGTTCCACTATTTCGCGCTCAGGAAGATGCATTTCCTGCTCCACGCGCGCGCGCTCGCGGCCTTCCCGGGCGGGTTCGGGACGTTCGACGAATTGTTCGAGCTGCTGACCTTGATCCAGACCGGCAAGATCGATCCGATCCCGGTGCTGCTGTTCGGTCGCGATTTCTGGAACCGCGTCGTCAATTTCGAGGCGTTGTGTGAGGAAGGCGTGATCTCGCCGCGCGACCTCGACATCTTCCGCTTCGTCGAAACGGCGGACGAAGCGTGGGATTATGTCAAAGCCTTTTACGCCGACCGGCCCGATCCCATGATCCGCTACCCGATGGGCGAGGAGTAAGGGTCGGGCGGCGCTTCGGCGCGCTTACTTTGCCGGGGCGGTCGCGTTGCCCTCGGCAGCGGGTGCTGTGGCATTTCCTTCAGCCGCAGGTGCAGCCGCCGGAGCGGCTTCAGGCGTTGGCAACGGCAGGTTCGAGCCTTGGGTGTTCAGATACAGGATCACATTCGCGCGGTCCTGCCCATTGGCGAGGCCTGCGAAGCTCATCTTAGTCCCACTGGCATAGCTGCGCGGGTTGGTGAGCCACTTGTTGAGCTCGTCAAAGGTCCAGGTGCCGCCCTTGCCCTTCAACACGTCGGAGAAGGCATAGCCGCCCTTGCCCTGCGCAATGGCCTCTCCAACCGTGCCCCACAAATTGGGGCCGATGCCGTTGGCGCCGCCCTGCTCGACGGTGTGGCATGACGTGCATTTCTTGAAGACTTCGGCGCCCTTCGCGGCGTCGGCGGTGGCGAGCAGAGTCGCGATCGGCACTTCGGGTGCGGCAGGGCCCGCGCCTTCCGCCGACGCTTCCACAACGCCCTCGATCGGGTAGCCCATTTTTTCAGGACGTTCGCTGTGGAAGAACTTGCCGGCGACGAGCGAGAGACCCAGCCCGACGAAAATCGCCGCCAGCACCCAACCCACGATGATGTTCGTCCGAAAGCTCATGTGCTGCAACGTCCCTGGATGTGAAGTGCGCTCCCTTTAGGTTCGCTGTCCGGCAATCGCAAGCAGCGCTTGCCGCATCTGCGAAGGGCCGATAAGCGCGGCGCGCACATGGAACGCTTTCCCGCCCCCGCCCGGTCGATCGTCGCCGCGATGACCGCCACCGCTGCTGCTGACCCGGCGCGCGCGGTGGCGTTTCAGGGCGCGCCGGGCGCCAATTCGCACATTGCCGCGCTTCAGGCAGTGCCGGACGGGTTGCCGATGCCGTGCTTCGACTTCGACGACGCGATCGAAGCGGTGCAATCGGGCAGTGCCGAACTGGCGATCATCCCGATCGAGAATTCGCTGCACGGGCGCGTGGCCGACATCCATTTCCTGCTGCCCGAATCGGGGCTGAGCATCATCGGGGAATTCTTCCTGCCGATTCGCTACGCCATGATGGGGCTCGGCACCCGCGACCAGGTGCGCGAGGCGGTCAGCCACCCGCAGGCGCTCGGCCAGTGCCGCCAGTGGCTGCGCGCGGCGGGCATTTCGCCGGTCACCTATCCTGATACGGCGGGTGCCGCCGCGCTGGTCGCCGAACGTGGCGATCCCTCGGTCGCGGCGCTGGCGCCCGCGATTGCCGCCGAAACCTATGGCCTGAAGCTGCTGGTCGAGGATATCGCCGACGAAGCGCATAACATGACACGCTTCGTGCTGCTCGCCCAACAGGCGGTACCGCTCGACGGCGACGGGCCGTTCGTCACCACGCTGATCTTCGCGCTGCCCAATGCCCCCGCCGCGCTGTACAAAGCACTCGGCGGCTTTGCGACGGCGGGGGTCAACATGACCAAGCTCGAAAGCTATCAACGCGGCGGCAGCTTCGCCGCGACCGAATTTTACGCCGATTTCATCGGTCGCCCCGGCGACCCGGCGGTCGACCGCGCGCTGAGCGAACTGGGTTTTCATGCGGAGTGGGTGCGGCTGCTGGGAAGCTATCCGATGGCGCGGGAGCGCTAACCGGTATGGGTTGGGGGCTTTCCCCAACCTCCCAATCCCCTACCGTTCGTGTCGAGCGAAGTCGAGACACGGGCACCAAGCGAGTCGCCTGTGGCACGCCCCTCGACTTCGCTCGGGACGAACGGGGTAGAGTCTTAACCCTTCGCCCACTCGGTCAGCAGCGTGTGTGCGATCGCATAGGGCGGTGCGGCCAGAAACGGCCCTTCCCCGCCCGCCATCACCGTGCGCACATCTTCGCGCGACACCCAGATCGCGTCGTCGAGCTCGTTGGGATCGATTTTGAGCGCGTCGTCCTCAGCCACCGCGACGCAGGCCATCATCAGCGATGACGGGAACGGCCAGGGCTGGCTGGCGACATAACGCACGCCCGACACGCGCACGCCAGCTTCCTCAAAAATCTCGCGCGCGACGGCTTCCTCGATCGATTCGCCCGGCTCGACAAAGCCCGCGAGCGCCGAATAGCGCCCCTGCGGCCAGCCCTTGCCGCGCCCGAGCAGTGCGCGTCCGTCATGTTCGGCGAGCATGATCACCACCGGGTCGACGCGCGGGAAATGTTCGGCGCTGCAACCGCCGCACTTGCGCGCCCAGCCGGCGCGAATGATCGTCGTGGGCGCACCGCAATTGGCGCAGAAGCCGTGACGGCTGTGCCAGTCGAGCACGCTGCGCGCTGCCGCATAGGTCGCGGCCTCACCGGGCGCGAACTGGTCGAGCATGCCGAACAGCCGCAGCGACCGCCCCGGCGGCGTGCGCATGCCGGGGACATAGGCCGCGAAATGCGGTCGCCCGCCCTCGCCCAGCCCGAGCAGCACCAGTTCGGCCTCCTCGGGCGCGTCGGCAAGCGACGTCCACGCCAGCGTGCCGTCCGCCGTCAGCTCGGGTTCGAAATTGTCGAGCTTCAACAAACGCGCGCGCCAGTCACCCCGCAGCGCCGCCAGCGCTTCGGCGTCGTGTCGCACATGATCGGCACGGTCGAGCTGCCCGCCTGTGAACCCCGGCACCAGCATTGGCGGATCAGTGCGCCAGATCGGCGTAGAGCGCCTTGGTGAAATCGGTGCGCAGCGGCCAACGGTCGCCGGGGAGGTAATTGACCATGACGGTCGCGCGCACCTTGTTCTTGGGGTCGACCCAGGCGATCGTGCCTGCCGCCCCGCCCCAGCCATAAGTGCCCTTACCCGGGCCACCCGGCAGATCGACGAGATAGACCGATCCGCCCGCGCCAAAGCCCTGCGATGGCCCCGGCGCGCCGCCGGTGTTGGCCACAGCGCCGGGATAGGTCACGCCCGTCGGCAACAGGTTCGACATTGCGAGCGCCACCGTTTCGGGCTTCAGGATGCGCGCGCCGTCGAGCGTCCCGCCGTTCTGGAGCATGTGCAGGAAGCGGTCATAATCATTGGCCGACATCACCAGCCCGGCGCCGCCATAGGGAAAGCTCGGCGGCTGAAGGAAGACCGAGGTTGCGCCGGCATCAAGCGGCAGCGGGTTGACGCCGACAAAGGCATAGCCGGTCGACAGCCGCTTGGCATCGGCGGCAGGCACGGTGAAGAAAGTCGACTTCATCTTGAGCGGCGTAAAGATGCGCTTCTGCAGGAAGGCGTCGAACGGCATGCCGCTGACCTTTTCGATCACCGCCCCCATCACATCAAGGCCGATCGAATAGCTCCACTTGGTCCCCGGCTCGGCGATCAGCGGCAAGGTCGCGACCTTTTCGGCAAAGGCCTGAAGTGTTGCAGGACGGACCTTGCGCAAATCCTTTTCGGCCTGCGCGGTCGAGGTGAACGGGGTGATCCCCGCCTCGTCATAGGCCTTGAGCAGTGGCCCTTTGGTGACGATCGTATAGCCAAGGCCGGCGGTGTGGGTCAGCAAGTGGCGCACGGTGATCTGGTTCTTGGCCGGGACCGCGGTCAAATCCTTGGTGCCATCGACCAGCACGGTCATGTTCTTGAACGCCGGGATGAACTTGCTGATCGGATCGTCAAGCTTGAGCTTGCCTTCCTCGATCAGCATCATCGCTGCCATCGCGGTGATCGGCTTGGTCATCGAATAAACGCGCCACAGCGAATTGCCATCGACCTTGGGCGCGGTCGGCTCGAAGGCGAGCGTGCCCGCCGAATGGACATTCACGCTATCGCCGACGCCCACAACGGCGACCACGCCGGGCGCCTTGCGCGTCGCCGGATAGCTGTCGATCAGCGTGGTCGATTGCGGCAGCGCGACCGGAGCGTTTGCCACCGCCACGGGCTTGCGTTGCGCCTGACCCGCAAGCGCACCCGTTGCCGCCAGTGCGACCAGTGCTGCGACCGTGACTGTCCGAAACTTCGCCATCATACTCTCCCCAAACGCGCTGCCTTGGCGAACACTGTTGGCAGCCCCGCCGACTCAAGATCGGCGATTGGCCACCATTCGCCTTGCACGGCGCTTGCTTGCCCGTCGCCGCGCGCAACCGCAAGCACCAGTTCGAGGCGAAAATGGGTGAACACATGGATCGCGGCGCCGTGCGCAATCCGCCACACTTCGGCTGGCAGCGGGGCGTCGGTGAGCCCCGGCGGCGCATCGACCCAGAGACCAGTCGGCAGCGCGCGCATACCGCCGAGCAGCCCCTTGGGCGGGCGGCGCACCAGCAGCACCGCGCCGTCGCGCTCGATCCAATAGGCAGTGCCATAGCGCTGCGGCTTGGCCTTTTTGGCGACCTTGACCGGATAGGCCTGCGGGTCGCCTTGCTTGCGCGCTGTGCACATAGCCGCCAGTGGGCACAGCGCACAGGCGGGGCTGCGCGGGCTGCACAGGCTGGCGCCCAGATCCATCATGGCTTGCGCGAAATCCCCCGCGCGTTCGGTCGGCGTGAGGCGATCGGTCAGCGCGCGAATCGCGGGCTTGGCGCCGGGCAGCGGATCGGCAAGCGCAAACAGCCGCGTCACGACGCGCTCGACATTGCCGTCGATGACCACCGCGCGCTGACCGAAGGCAATCGCGGCGACGGCTGCTGCGGTATAGTCGCCCACGCCCGGCAAGCCGCGCAGCAATGCTTCGTCGGCGGGAAAAGCACCGCCGTGATCAGCGACCACGGCGCGGGCGCACGCCAGCAGATTGCGGGCGCGGGCGTAATAGCCAAGGCCCGCCCATGCCGCCATCAGATCGGCATCGGCCGCCGCAGCGAGCGCCGCCACGGTCGGCCAGCGCGCGACGAACTCGGCGAACCTCGGGCGCACGGTCGCGACCGTCGTCTGCTGGAGCATCACTTCGGACAGCCACACGCGATAAGGATCGGGCGTTTCGCCAGCGCGCGCGCGCCACGGCAGGTCGCGGGCATGGCGATCGTACCAGGCGAGCAGTGCCGACGCGATTGCTGATGAATCATGATCATGCTTGGCGTCCACCCGGCGGCTATGGCATGGACCACGCTGTGAGCAACAGTGTGCGCCCTCCCAAAGCAAAAGCCGATGACGCCCCGCGCGGCGGTCCGGCGCGCGCTCTCAGCGACTTGCTGCCTGCGGTCAGCGGTGTCGCCTTCAAGAAATTCGGCTTCGTGCAAAGCTCGGTCGTCAGCCGCTGGCCCGAAATCGTCGGCGCGCGCTTCGCCGCTGTCTCCGCCCCCGAATCGATTCGCTTTCCGCGCGGAGAGCGGCAGGACGGGACGCTGCATCTGGTGGTGCGCGGCGCGCATGGCACGATGATGCAGCATATCGCGCCCGAAATCGTCGAGCGCGTCAATCGCTTCTTCGGCTATCCCGCTGTCGCCAAGGTCGTGATGCGACAGGGTGACGTCGCCCCGCCCCGCCCGCGCGCGGCCCCGCCGTCGCTGAAACCCGTGCCGGTCGAACTCGGCGACAGTCTGCGTGCAATCGTCGACCCCGAACTGAAAGCCGTGTTGTCGGCACTGGCCGCTGGTGTCGCGGCGACCAAAGGCCCCCCGGTGATCGATAGCGAGGACAAGGCGTGAGACGAGCGTTGCTGGCGATCGTCGCCACCGGAATCGCATCGCTCGCGCTCGCCGCGCCGCCGCCCGTCAAGCGCACGGCGCAAGCGGCCAAGCCCGCCGCCGCCGACTGGAGCAAGGTCGCCCGGCTCACCCCGGCGGGGAGCATCGTGATCGGCAATCCGGCGGCCAAAGTGAAGATCGTCGAGTATCTGAGCTTCACGTGCCCGCATTGTGCTGCCTTTGCCAAGGAATCGGCGGCGACGCTGAAAGGACAGATGGTCAGGTCGGGCTCCACCAGCCTCGAATTTCGCCCGCTGACCAGCAATCAGCTCGATCTTAGCGCGGCGATCATCGCGCGCTGTGTCGGCCCGACGCGCTATGCCGCGACGGTCGAGGCGATCTTTGACCGCCAGCAGGAATGGACTCCGCTCGGCGTCAATTTCGTCAATCGCGAGCTACGCCGCTTCGCCGCTGAAAAGCCGATCGAACAGCTCCGCATCACTGCCCAATCGATCGGCCTGAACGACATCGCCAAGGCGCAAGGACTAAACGACGCGCAGATCAAAGCGTGCTTCGCCAACCCGCAGATCGTCAATCCGGTGCTGAAGATCGGCGCTGAAGCCAGCAAGATCATTGAGTTCACGCCGACTTTTTATGTCGGCGGACGCGATACCAAAGTTTATGACTGGCCATCGCTCGAACCGATTATCCGCGCCCAGGGCGCAAAATAACATCGTCCAGGAGTTCTACCCCCATGAAGTTGCCCGCCTCGCTTGCCCTGCTGCCCCTCGCCCTGCTTGCTGCCTGCAATGGCGCCGGTTCGGATAACTCGACCGCCGCGAGCGCGCCCGTCGCCGCCAAGCCCGCGCCGGCCGGCAAGGCATGGACCGACGTCGTCAGCGCGACGCCCGAGGGCGGCTTTCGCATGGGCAATCCCGATGCGCCGTTGAAGCTGATCGAATATGGCAGCCGCGCCTGCCCCTTTTGCGCAAAGTTTTCGGCCGAAGGCACAGTCCCGCTGAAGGCGGGCTATATCGCCAGCGGCAAAGTGTCGTATGAATTCCGCGATTATCCGATCCACGGCGCGCTTGACGTCGCGCCTTATCTGCTCGGCCACTGCCTGTCGGCAGACGCCTTCTTCCCCATGCTCGAGCAGATGATGGCAAACCAGCCGACGCTGCTCGCCAAAGTACAGGAAGTGTCGCAGAGCGCCGTGGCGCTCGGCGAGCCGACCAAGGTCGCGACGGCGTTCGCCGAAGGGCTCGGCTATCTCGATTTCGTCAAGCAGCGCGGCGTGCCCGAGGATCAGGCGCGCGCCTGCCTGAACGACAAGGCCAAGATCGCGGTGCTGGCGGCCAACGCCGACAAGGCCAACCAGCAATTCAACGTCAGCGGCACGCCGACCTTCATCCTCAACGGCAAGAAGCTCGACAGTGTCGGTGAATGGGCCACGCTCGAACCTGCGCTGAAGGCCGCGGGCGCCTGAAGGATCGCTGACGGGTGCAGATCAAGCGGCTGCGGCTGACCGGATTCAAGAGCTTCGTCGATCCCGCCGATCTGCGCATCGAACCCGGCCTGACGGGCATCGTCGGGCCGAATGGCTGCGGCAAGTCCAACCTGCTCGAAGCGCTGCGCTGGACGATGGGCGAAGCGAGCGCCAAATCGCTGCGCGGGGCGGGCATGGAAGATGTCATCTTCGCCGGCACCGCGACGCGCCCGCAGCGCGATTTTGCCGAAGTGTCGATGCTGATCGACGCAGCCGAAAGCGGCGAGACCGAAGTCGTGCGCCGGATCGAGCGCGGCGCAGGATCGGCGTACCGGATCAACGGCCGCGACGTGCGCGCGAAGGATGTCGCGCTGCTGTTCGCCGATGCCGCGACCGGCGCGCATTCGCCTGCGCTGGTGAGCCAGGGGCGGATCGGCGCGGTGATCAACGCGCGCCCTGCCGAGCGCCGCGCGATGCTGGAGGAAGCCGCCGGGATCGCCGGGCTGCATGTGCGCCGCAAGGACGCCGAGCAGCGGCTGCGCGCGACCGAGGCCAATCTTGCCAAGCTCGACGAAGTCATCGCCGATCAGGAAGCGCGGGTGGCGGCTTTGCGCCGTCAGGCCAAACAGGCCGAACGCTATCGCGCGCTGTCCGAGCAGATTCGCACTGCCGAAGCGCGGATGATTTTCGCGCGCTGGCGGGATGCTGCCGCCGCCGCCGATGCTGCGAAAGCCG
>JAIETY010000089.1 GCA_019744885.1 Sphingomonas sp. | reverse complement strand
TCAATGTCAGTTGGTAGTGTCTTACCGACATAAGGGACTCTGGAGGGAGAGGCGACGATGGCGACACTTGCGCAGGATGCAGCAACCGAAACAGCCGTCGATCCGCTCGACGTCAGCCGTGGCGAACTTTACAGCGAAGACCGGTGGCAGGAGCCTTTCGAGCGGCTCCGCGCCGAATCGCCCGTCCATTATGTCCCTGCCAGCGATTTCGGCGCTTATTGGTCGGTGTCGACCTACAAGCCGATCGTCGAGGTCGAATCGCTTCCCGATATCTACTCGTCCGAAGCGGGCGGCATCACGCTGGCCGATTTCGACGAGAATATGCCCGGCGCGGTCAAGATGCCGATGTTCATCGCGATGGACCGCCCCAAGCACACCGGCCAGCGCCGCACCGTCGCCCCGGCCTTCACCCCGAGCGAAATGGTGCGGATGACGGACAATATCCGCACCCGGACGTCGGAGATTCTCGACGCTCTGCCCTGGGGTCAGGAATTCGATTGGGTCGACACCGTCTCGGTCGAACTGACCACGCAAATGCTCGCAATCCTGTTCGATTTCCCGTGGGAAGACCGACGCAAGCTGACCTTCTGGTCCGACTGGGCGGGTGATATCGAATTGTTCAAGGACGAGGAAAAGCGCCTCGAACGATTGCAGCATATGCACGAATGCGCTGCCTATTTCGGCAATTTGTGGCAGCAAAAGATCGGCAAGGAGCCGACGCCCGACCTGATTTCGATGATGATCCATTCGGACGCGATGTCGGAAATGGATCAGATGGAGTTTCTGGGCAATCTGATCCTGCTGATCGTCGGCGGCAATGACACGACACGCAATTCGATGAGCGCCGCCGCTTACGGCCTCGACCTGTTTCCCGACGAGCGCGCCAAGCTGGAGGCCAATCCGGCGCTGACCCACAATGCGACGCAGGAAATCATCCGCTGGCAGACCCCGCTTGCGCATATGCGCCGTACCGCAACGCAGGACACCATGCTCGAAGGCCAGCAGATCAAGGCGGGCGACAAGCTCGCACTTTGGTATCTCTCGGCCAACCGCGACCGCAGCATCTTCGGCGATGATGCCGACCAGATCGTCGTTGATCGCCCCAATGCGCGCCGCCATTTGGCATTCGGCCACGGCATTCACCGCTGCGTCGGTGCGCGCCTCGCCGAACTCCAGATCAGCGTGTTGCTGGAGGAAATGGCCAAGCGGCGGATGCGCGTGAATGTCGTCGGCGAGCCGGTGCGCGTCAAAGCCTGTTTCGTCCATGGCTATCGCAAGCTGCCCGTCGAAATTAGTCGCTACTGAAATCCGAAACGCCCCTGTCTCCGTAACTAATGCACCGCTGCCTTCGTAGTGATGGCAGTAAGCAAGCTATGGGGACGACCATGACCGACCGCCGCCAATTTCTCTCGATCGCCGCTATCGGCGCAGGCGCTGCTGCCTTGTTCGGCTGGCGCAGCCAGCCCGCCGAAGCCGCCGAGAAATTCGAATATCAGCTGAGCGACGCTGCGTGGCGCAAGAAGCTCAGCCCCGCCGCCTATCGCACGCTGCGCCACGAAGACACCGAATATCCGGGGTCAAGCCCGCTCAACAACGAGCATCGCGCGGGCATTTTTGGTTGTGCGGGTTGCGACCTGCCGCTCTATTCGTCGCGCGCCAAGTTCGACAGCGGCACGGGCTGGCCGAGCTTCTGGATGCCGCTCAAGGACGCGGTGCGGACGAAAACCGACACGCTGCTGGGTTTCTCACGGGTCGAAGTCCACTGCCGCCGCTGCGGCGGGCATCTCGGCCATGTGTTCGATGATGGCCCGCGCCCGACCGGCAAGCGTTACTGCATGAATGGCGTCGCGATGACGTTCAAGCCCGGCAAGGCTTGAGCGCCGAGCGCTGGATGACTTGGGGTTGACCTTAACCCCTACCCGTTCGTGTCGAGCGAAGTCGAGACACCTTGCGCACCGCCCGTAGCTTGTTTCTCGACTGCGCTCGAAACGAACGGATTGAGGTGAGGAAGTAGCCGTCTATCCTCAATCTTCGATCGCGACCAAAGTCGAGATGCCGCGCGCACCGGTGCTCTTGGTCGCGATCGTGGTCGGATCAGCGAAGAGTTCGTCGGCACCGTCGCGATAGATGAACCCCTTGGTCGGATAGGCCGTCAGCCCGAGTCCGCGCATGGGGCCGTACCAGACGCGGACTTTGCTCCAGTCGCCGGCTTCGGAAACGTCGACCGCGCGGACGTTGCGCTCGATGCCGCCGCGCGTCGACCAATTGGCGTGGGTGAGCAGCACTTCACGCTCGCTGACGATCTCGCTGACCATCGCGACATGGCCGTTGCGCATCTTGGCGGTCGACGCGAAGGCGAGCACGGCGCCAACCTTCGGCGCGTTGCCACGGGCATAACGACCGGCGGCCTGATCCCACCAAGTATAGGCATTGCCACGAATTTCGATGCCCGACACCTCACGGGCGAAGGGGACACATTGCAAACCGCGCGCAAGCGCCGGGGCTGATGTCATCAGGATGCAGGAAAACACCAGCGCGAATCGCGCTGCGAGCGTCTTGATTGTCATGGACCCCCCAAAGGTCGTCTGAACGTTGTTAAATGCTACAAAGCAGAGCCGCGCGGCGGTGGAAACCCTTTCGCGGCGATGAACGGAACCTTTCGGGACGAACGGTTGTTACCGGACGATGACTTGCTGCGGCGGTGCAGCATGGCGAGCGCAATCGACGAGGGTCCGCGCTACTCGGCGGCCGTTGCGCCCAATCTGGCGAGTCGCGCCTGATGTTCGGCGCGCCCGAACGGGAAGCGCGAATAAGCAAAAGCCCCCAGCCCGTAGAACAGGATCATCGCGCCCGCGAACACCAGGATCAGCCGGTTGATCGTCTCAGCCGACACCGATCCCGGCACGGCGGCCGCCGGAAAGGCCGCAATCGTCAAAATCGTCCCGGCCATCAACGTGCCGAGGCCACCGACCAATTTCTGTACGAAAAAGCTGCCAGCGAAAAACACACCCTCGGATCGCCGCCCCGTGCGCATTTCCGATTCCTCGACGACGTCCGACAGCATCGCTGCGCCGATGATGAACGATGAAATGCCACACGCATTGTTGAGTGCGAAGATCGCTAGCAGCAGCGGCAGGCCGACGGCTGAGTCCATCGACGGAAACAGGCCGAGCAGGCGCAATATGTAAGGGCTGGTAATCAGCATGGCATTGGCCAGCGCAAAGGCCGCGCCAATGCGATGCTTGTCGCCCGTGCGCGTCGCACGCGGCGCGATGATAAAGGCCGTCACGGCCCCCGCGAACAGGGCCACCGTCAGCCATTGATAATCGGCGCCTTTGAAGCCCCAGACGAACTGATACAAATAATTCGACAGCGCGAACGAAATGCCTTGCGCGGTATAGGCGAAGACGCCCGCGATCATCAGGACAATGAAGCCCTTGTTGCGCACCGTCTGGCCAAAGGCCCGGAAATGTCCCGCTGCCGACTCGCCCGTCGAGACGTAGCGCGGCATATGCTTGATCTGGGGATGGAGCCCCAGGGATGAGCCGATAATCGCGAAAAACATCGCGACCGCGCCAAACAGCGCCATGCGCGAATAGCCATCGGGGTTCTGCAGCCCCACCGCATGCGCGGCATCGGGGACGAGGAAGAAGGCATAGCTGAGCGACAACATCGTCAGCCCGCCACCCCAGGCGAAAAGATAGCGATAGGAAAACAGCCGCGTGCGCTCGTCATAATCGGCGCTGAGTTCAGGCCCCATCGCCGCCGACGGGATTTCGAACGCCGACAGCGCAAGCCGGACGAGCAATGCCGCGCCGAACAAATAGCCGAGCAGCGCAGGCTCCGACCAGCCTTGCGGCGGGTTCCACAGCAGCAACCAGCCGGCCGAAATCGGCACGGCCGACGCGTACATCCACGGGTGTCGCCGCCCCCAGCGCGACTTGGTGTGATCCGACAAGAAGCCCACAAAGGGGTCGGCGAAGGCCTCTACCACCAGCACCGCCGCAATCACCGCGCCCACGGTCGCAGCGGGGAGACCCACGACCTGATTGTAGAACAGCAGCAGAAAGGTCGCGAAGCCGCTGTCCTTGATGCCGTAAGCGACCGATCCGAACCCGAATGACCAGCGGCTGAGCGCCGATAACTTGCGGACGGGCGGCACCGCCGACGCGGCTTCGCTCACTTCTTGAAAGCCTCAAGCATCGCGAACAGCGACGGCACATTCGGGTCCCAGCTATGGCGCGGGCCCAAAGTCATCCCGCCATCGACGACGATATGCGTGCCCGTCACAAAGGCCGCATCATCGCTCGCCAGATAAGCGACGGCGGCGGCAATATCGTCGGGCGATCCGGCGCGCTGCACCGGCTGCGCGGCGGCGGCAATTCCCGCAATCGCGGTATTGGCCTGATCACGCGCGCCGCCATCGATTTCCATCGCGCTGGTAAAGATGTTGGTGGTGATGAAGCCGGGGCAGACCGCGTTCACGCGAATCTTGTGCTGCGCGAGATCGGCGGCGGCGAGGTGCGTCAGGTGCAGCACCCCGGCCTTTGCCACTGAATAAGCCGTCGGGGCAGCACCGGTCTGAAGTGCTGCAATAGATGCGGTGTTGACGATCGCGCCGCCACCCCGCGCGGCCATCAACGGCGCAGCATAGCGAATGCCAAGCGCGACCGATCGCAGCAGCAGGTCTTGGGTGAAATCCCATTCGTCGGGCGTAATTTCGTCGATCTTTGCCCGCGCACCGCCCGCACCCGCATTGTTGAACAGCACGTCGATGCCGCCAGCTGCATCGGCTGCCGTGATCAGCGCTTCGATCTCGCCCGCCTCGCAGACATTGCAGCGCTGGAATCGGATGCGCCCGTTTGAGGTTTCGGCGATCTCGCGCCCTGCCGCTTCGTCGATGTCGCCGATCAGCACCTGGGCGCCTTCGCGTACCAGCCGCAGCGCGGTTGCGTGGCCAATTCCCGATGCACCGCCGGTAACGACGGCGCGCTTGCCTGCAAAGCGCATAACCTCTCCTGCTTCTGGTTTTTTGGCACCATAGTATGGGGCTGCCGCCCGTCAATCGACGGCTTTCGAAATTCGGGTTTGGGTTGCGGCAAGCCGCGCCCATGATTACGACGGCGCCAAACAGGAGAGGCATTTACCGCCATGGCGCTCGACGCAGAAACCTTCGATCAGCTGATCGACACCGTCCGTCGTTTCGTGACCGAACGGCTGCGCCCGCTCGAGGCGCAGGTCGAGGAAGATGACGCGATCCCCGCAGATGTTGTGCGCGAAATGCGCGACCTCGGCCTTTACGGCCTGTCGATCGCTGAGGACTATGGCGGCCTCGGGCTGACGATGCTTGAGGAATGCAAGGTCGCGATCGAGCTCGGCCGCACCACGCCTGCGTTCCGTTCGACCTTCGGCACCAATGTCGGCATCGGCAGCCAGGGCCTCGTCATGGCGGGCAGCCCTGAGCAAAAGGCGCTATGGCTACCGCGCATTGCGAGCGGTGAGATCGTCACCAGCTTTGCGCTCACCGAACCCGATGTCGGCAGCGATTCGGGCGCGGTAAAAACGCGCGCGGTGAAGGCCAAAGACGCAAATGGTGCCGATGTCTATCGGCTGAGCGGCACCAAACGCTACATCACCAATGCCGACAAGGCTGATCTGTTCACCGTGATGGCGCGCACCGGCGAGGAAGCAGGTGCGCGCGGCGTCTCCGCCTTCCTTGTCCCACGCGATCTGCCGGGGCTGTCGATCGGCCATCCCGAAAAGAAGATGGGGCAAAAGGGCGCCAAAGTCGCCGATGTGAACTTCGACGATGTCGCCGTCCCCGCCGCCAACCGGCTCGGCGCCGAGGGCGAAGGCTTCAAGATTGCGATGCGCGTGCTCGACCGCGGGCGGCTGCATATTTCGGCGGTGTGCGTCGGCGTCGCCGAGCGGCTGATCGCCGATTGCGTCGCTTACGCAAGCGAGCGCAAGCAGTTCGGCAAGGCCATCAGCGAGCATCAGCTCATCCAGGCAATGATTGCCGATTCAAAGACCGAAGCGCTCGCCGCCCGCGCGCTGGTGCTGGAAACCGCCGCTGCCAAGGATGCACTGGATCAGTGGGCTGTCCGGGGGACAGACCACCCAGTGCATGGCAAGGACGTGGTGATGGAATCGGCGGCGTCCAAATACTATGCGAGCGAGATGGTCGGTCGTGTCGCCGACCGCGCGGTGCAGATTTACGGCGGCGCGGGCTATATCGCCGATTACGGCATTGAGCGGCTCTACCGCGACGTGCGCCTGTTCCGTATCTACGAAGGCACTAGCCAGATCCAGCAATTGATCATCGCACGCGAGACGATCAAGCGGGGTGGGTAAGCCGGCTCAAACCACAACAACCCCGTTCGTTTCGAGCGCAGTCGAGAAACATGCCCCAAGCGCGGCGCAAGGTTTCTCGACTGCGCTCGAAACGAACGGATGACGGGAGAAGATTGAATGGACACCACCAACCTGTTCCGGCTCGACGGCCGCATCGCGCTTGTCACCGGCGGCTCGCGCGGGATCGGCAAGATGATCGCGGCGGGCTTCATTGCCCAAGGCGCAACCGTCTACATCAGCGCGCGCAAGGCCGATGCCTGCTTCGAAACCGCCAAGGAACTTGGGCCGAACTGCATCGCGCTGCCGCAGGACGTATCGACCGTCGCCGGGTGCAAGGCACTCGCCGCGCAGCTTGCCGAACACACGACCAAGCTCGACATTCTCGTCAACAACGCGGGCGCCGCCTGGGGTGAAAGCTTCGAGACTTTCCCGGAAAAAGGCTGGGACAAGGTGATGGACCTGAACGTCAAATCGCCTTTCTTCCTGACGCAGGCGCTCCACGATGCGCTCAAGGCCGCCGCGAGTGCGGGCCAGCCCGCCAAGGTCATCAACATCACCTCGATCGATGGCCTTCGCCTCAACCCGTGGGAAACCTACAGCTATCACGCGTCAAAATCGGCGTTGATTTGCCTCACCAAGCGGATGGCCGCCCGACTGGTGCGCGACCATATCAACGTCACCTCGATCGCGCCGGGCGCCTTTGCCAGCGAAATGAACAAGGCCGCGCGCGATCACGGCGACGCGATCGCCCAAGGCATCCCGTCAAAGCGGATCGGCGTCGATGAAGACATGGCCGGAACCGCGATCTACCTCGCCAGCCGCGCGGGCGACTATGTCGTCGGCGAGACGATCGCGGTCGACGGCGGGCTGGTCTATGGCGCGCTGGGGACGAGCATCGACGCGTGAACTGGCGCTGATACAGACCGTTACAAACGAATCGAGAATCCACGACAATTGTGACAAACTCCCAATGTAACAATCGTTAAAGCGATTGTGGCAGCGAGGGAGCCGAACGTGCGGACATTTGGTCGATCAGGCGTGCCAGCCGCGCTGTCGATGCTGATCTTGAGCGGGTGCAGCGGCGCCACTGGATCGACCGCCGCCCCGCCAGTCGCCGTCACGCCAACTCCCACGCCGACCCCGAGTCCAACCCCGACCCCCAGCCCGACACCGACCCCAACACCGACGCCGACTGCATCCGCGGCGCTGACGGTGGTGAACGGCTTTGGCCCGGCAGCCGCGGCGCCCGCGAGCCAAGTGGAGCTGTGGTCAGCCATCCTGCCGCAGTCGCAGGTGCTGGTGAACTGGACCGGTGGCACCTTCACCACTGACGATGAAGAATGGCACGCAACGCTGACTGTGCCATCGACCAATGTGACACTCACCGCGAACGTCCAGACGCTGGACGTCACTTTTACAACGCGCACCTACACAACGCCCACCAGCGCGGTGAAGACCGCGCGGTTCTGGGTGCCGGTAAATCCCCGTGGGCTGATCCTGATCCTGCACGGTACGGGCGGGTCGAGCAGTTTCATCGAGGCGACCGAGACGCGCTCGTTCGCGCTCAAGGCCATCTCGAAAGGCTATGCCGTGCTCGCGCCTGAAGCTGAGGAAGTGGCGGCAGGCGACCTCGACGGCAATGGCAAAATCCAATGGAATATCGCGCTGAACACATCCAATACCGATTTCCGTTCGCTAGACGCGCTACTCGGATCGCTCGTTTCAACCAATGTGATCCCGGCTGGATTGCCCTATTATGTCGCGGGCATGTCGAACGGTGGCTCGATGGCAATTTCGCTTGGTGCCGTTTCGGCTGCCAGTGGCGCCAGCTTCCCGAATTTGCGCTTCAAAGCCGTGATCGATTATTGCGCGCAAGGTTCAATCAACGCGGCCAATATCAGCACAACGCCAAGCGCGTTTTTCCTTTGCGGCAATGACGACAATGACGAGGTCAACAATGCACAAGCACAGGCCAATAGTCAGACCTTGATCGGGCGTGGTATTCCGTCCGTCGCCGCGCTGCATCCCGCGACTCCGCTCTACGATCAGCGATTCATCCGCGTCGCTGGCATCACCGCAAATCAATCGCGCGCCATCGCCAACGAGCTGCGCAACGCCGGTTTTGTCAACGCGAACGGGTTCTTCAACACCCCGACACCCACAATCTCCAACGCAGTCACCGCCGCACCCGCCAGCTACCCGACAATCTCAGCGCTGACATCCGCCCAGCAGCGCGATCTCGTAAATCAGATCCGGGCGATGCAAGCCGAACATCAATTCTTTTCCGATTGGGCTTCGCGATCACTGCGTTGGTTCGCGACCTATCCCTGACGACAATCGGGCTGGAATTTCGCGGCCAATGTCGCGCTCGAAACCGACAGGAATGCCTAAGCTCGGCGTAATCTGCCACAGTTTGGCAAACTGGAAAGGCGGGCGCATTATCTGTTTTCTACCGGATATCATGGTATCTCAAATCTATAGGTGTATGGCATAGATAATGCACCTCGTTCGGTGGTGGCGATTTCCACCACCGAACTGAGGAGTTTCAACATGAGTATCATCTTTCTGGCCGCGCTTGCGGCGACGTCCGCCGTCCCCGCTGATGATTCGGCGATCGGCCACGCCGATTGGGGTAAGGTTGCTGCAGCCGCGCGGCGCATGGAACTGCCCGCCAACACGCTCTATCAGGCGCTCACCACCCGCGAAGCACCGCGCCGCGATCCGCGTCAAACCCGCTTCTGCGTCCGCCGCGACGAGATCGTTCCCGGCAAGACCGGCATGGTCTGCCGCACGCAAGCGCAATGGACCGCGCTCGGCATCGATATCGAAGCTTCGCGCAGTTGAAGCGACGCGGCGTTAGCCGACAATGCCCCCGGCGGCGAGCACCGCCAGCGTCACCAATTCGCTGGCCGTGCTCGTCATCGGCGCGATCTGCACCGGCTTTTCCATCCCGACCAGCATCGGACCGATCACCGCATCGCCGCCGAGCTCGCGTAGCAGCTTGGCTGAGATGTTGGCTGATTGCAGCCCCGGCATGATCAGCACATTCGCCGGGCCGGAAAGCCGCGCGAACGGATATTTCGCGAGCTGGCGCGGGTTGAGCGCGACATCGGGCGCCATTTCGCCTTCATATTCGAATTCGACCCGGCGGGTGTCGAGCACGTCGACCGCACCCCGGATATTCTCCAGCCATTGCCCCTCGGGATTGCCGAAGTTCGAATAGCTGAGGAAGGCGACGCGCGGCTCATGCCCCATCCGCCGCGCGACCAAGGCGGTCTGCGTCGCAATGTCGGCGAGCTCTTCGGAGGTCGGGCGCTCGTTGATCGTCGTGTCAGCCATGAACACCGTGTGGCTCTTGCCGACCATCAGATGGATGCCGAACGGCGTGCAGCCATGGGCAGGGTCGATGACCTTGCGCACTTCGCGCATCGTATGGGCATAGGTGCGGGTGATGCCGGTGATCATCGCATCAGCCTCGCCGAGCTGGAGCAGCACCGCGCCAAAGATATTGCGATCCTGATTGATCATCCGCTCGCAATCGCGCCGCAGATAGCCGCGCCGCTGGAGCCTTTTGTAGAGGAAATCGACCATCGCGGGCACCAGCGGCGAATGGCGGCTGTTGTGCACCTCATAGCTGTCCGGGTCGGTCACCCCGAGCGCGCGCAACCGATCGGGCACATCGTCACGACCAACCAGCACCGGCGTGCCATAGCCGCCGTCCTTGAAGGCGATGGCCGCGCGCAGCACGACTTCCTCTTCGCCTTCGGCAAACAGCACGCGTTTGGGGTGCGCACGCGCACCCTCATAGGCGAGCGTCAGCACCGATGTCGTCGGGTTGAGCCGTGCCTTCAGACACTGACGGTACGCGGCCATGTCGGCGATCGGTTTGGTGGCGACACCCGAATCCATCGCCGCCTGCGCAACCGCTGCCGGCACGATTTCCATCAGCCGCGGATCGAATGGCGCCGGGATGATATAGTCCGGGCCGAAGCTGTGCTTGACGCCATAAGCCAGCGCGACTTCTTCGGGCACTTGCTGGCGCGCGAGATCGGCCAGCGCGGTGGCGGCGGCGATCTTCATTTCCTCGTTGATGCCCGTCGCGCGCACGTCGAGCGCACCCCGGAAGATGAACGGGAAGCCGAGCACATTGTTGACCTGGTTGGGATAATCCGACCGCCCCGTCGCCACAATCGCATCGGGCCGCACCGCCTTCACATCCGGCGGGGTAATCTCGGGATCGGGGTTGGCCATTGCAAAGATGATCGGGCGCGGCGCCATCGCGATCACCATATCCTGCGTGACGGCACCCGCCGCCGAAAGCCCCATGAACACATCGGCGCCGACCAGTGCTTCGGTCAGCGTGCGGCGATCGGTGGGGGCGGCATGCGCCGATTGCCACTGATTGACGCCTTCGCGCCCGCGCCAGATGACGCCCTTGCGGTCGCACATCAGCAGATTGTCGCTCGGCAGGCCCATCGACTTGATCAGCTGCGCGCAGGCGATCGCGGCGGCGCCCGCGCCGTTCATCACCACCTTGGTGTCCTTGATGTCGCGCCCGGTCAGGTAGAGCGCGTTGATCAGCCCGGCCGCCGCGATGATCGCGGTGCCATGCTGGTCGTCGTGCATCACCGGAATCTGCATCCGCTCCTTCAGCGCCTGCTCGATGATGAAGCATTCGGGCGACTTGATATCTTCGAGGTTGATCCCGCCAAAGGTCGGCTCGAGCAGTTCGACGCAGTCGATGAAGCGCTGGACGTCTTCGGTCTTCACTTCGATGTCGATCGAATCGACGTCGGCGAAGCGCTTGAACAGCACTGCTTTGCCTTCCATCACTGGCTTCGACGCGAGCGCGCCGAGATTGCCGAGACCAAGAATCGCGGTGCCGTTCGAAATCACCGCGACCAGATTGCCCTTCGCGGTATAGTCGTAAGCCGTCGCCGGATCGGCGGCGATGGCGCGGACGGGGGCTGCTACACCCGGCGAATAAGCGAGCGCCAGATCGCGCTGCGTCGCCATCGGCTTGGTCGCAACGACCTCGATCTTGCCGGGCCGCCCTTCGGAATGAAACAGCAGCGCTTCGCGGTCGAGTTGTTCGTTCGATTCTTCGGACATTGGCAGCCTCTCCGGTTCCACCCAGCCTTAAGCCGTCTGCGCGGCTTCGTCACCCCGGCCGACGCGGCCTGCGATCGGCTCAGGCCGCTTCGTCCACCGACACCGACAGCCGGTTCATCATCGCGTCGCCAAAGCTGGTCATGAAGGCAATGTCGGCAGCATCACGCCCGACGCCAATCCGCGCCATCGACCCGTCGACGGCCATGCCGGTCGGGTCGATTAGATGCCACGCCCCATCGAGGTAGACATCGGCGACGGCGTGGAAATCCTGCGGCTTGACCCCGAGCGCATAGACGCTCGCCATCCGCGCGGGGATGCCCGACGCGCGCACCAGCGCGATCATCACATGCGCATAGTCACGGCACACGCCTTCGCGCCGCACGAACGAATCGATCGCCGTGGTGTTGGCGTCACTCGATCCGGGGACACCGCGTAATTGATTTAGCCACCCTCGTGGCATGTTACGAAGTCGCCTTGGCGCTTCAATGCAGGAGGATGACCGATGTCGATTTATGCAGGATTGGATGTGAGTGACAAGAC
>JAIETY010000117.1 GCA_019744885.1 Sphingomonas sp. | reverse complement strand
CGCAGATCCTCGATCCGGCTGTTGGTGCAACTGCCGATGAAGACATGCTCGATCGCGACATCGGCCATCCGCGTGCCCGCGCTCAGGCCCATATAGGCGAGCGACTGGGCAGCGGCGATCCGCTTGGCGGGATCGTCGAAGCTGTCGGGATCGGGGATCACGCCGGTGATCGGCGCGGTATCTTCGGGGCTGGTGCCCCAGGTGACGGTGGGGGCGATCGTCGCGGCGTCGATCGTCACGCTCTTGTCGAAGCGCGCGCCCTCGTCCGTCGCGAGCGTTTGCCACCACGCGACCATCCGGTCCCAATCGGCGCCGGTGGGCGCCATCGGGCGGCCCTTCAGATAAGCGAAGGTCGTCTCGTCGGGCGCGATCAAGCCCGATCGCGCGCCGGCCTCGATCGACATGTTGGCGACGGTCAGCCGCCCTTCCATGCTCAGCGCGCGGATCGCTTCACCACGATATTCGATGACATGGCCATTGCCGCCCGCCGCGCCGATTCGTCCGATGATCGCAAGGATCAGGTCCTTCGCCGACACGCTGAAACCGAGCGCGCCGTCGACCCGCACTTCCATCGTCTTGGCAGGGGCGAGCCGCAGCGTCTGCGTCGCGAGCACATGCTCGACTTCGCTGGTGCCGATCCCGAAGGCGAGCGCGCCCAAAGCGCCATGCGCCGCCGTATGGCTGTCGCCGCAGACGACCGTGGTGCCGGGCAGGGTAAAGCCCTGTTCGGGGCCGACGACATGGACAATGCCCTGTGCTGCGGCGCCATCCGGGATGTAGCGCACACCGAAATCGCGCGCATTGGCGTCGAGCGCGGCAAGCTGGGCGGCGCTTTGCGGATCGGTGACGGGCAGGCGGTTGCCTGCATCGTCGGTGCGCCGCGTGGTCGGGACATTATGGTCGGGCACCGCCAAGGTCAGGTCGGGCCGCCGCACCCGCCGCCCGGCCGCGCGCAGCCCCTCAAACGCTTGCGGCGAAGTGACTTCGTGGACGAGGTGGCGGTCGATATAGATCAGGCACGTGCCATCGCCCTGGCGCGCGACGACATGCGCGTCCCATATCTTTTCGTACAAGGTACGCGGCGCCATTTTCAAAAGCCTCGATTGATCGACATCAGGTCGACATGTGCGTCGCGCGCGCCGAGCCGCGCGTCAAGCAGGCGACGAATTTCAGCGCCCAGTGCCGAGCACGACGCATCGCCGCCCAAATCAGCCGTCAGCACCTTGCCCCGCAGCGCATCGTCGAGCGCGGCGCGCAAAATCGCGGCCTCGCCGGTGAGGCCCAGCCCATCCTCCAGCAGCATCGCCGCGCTCGCAATCGCGCCGCATGGGTTGGCGACGTCCTTGCCCGCAATATCGGGGGCCGAACCGTGGATCGGCTCGAACACGCCCGGCCCGCCATCGCCGATGCTCGCCGACGCCAGCAAGCCGATCGACCCCGCGATCACCGACATCTCGTCGGACAGGATGTCGCCGAACATATTCTCGGTCAGCAGCACGTCGAAGCGGCGCGGGTGCATGACCAGCGCCATTGCGGCTGAATCGACGTACATGTGGTCGAGGGCGACATCGGGATAGTCGCGTGCGACATCCTCGACGGTGCGCCGCCAAAGTTTTGAGGTCGCGAGCACATTGGCCTTGTCGACCGATGTCACGCGCTTGCTCCGCCCGCGCGCGGCCTTGAACGCGACATGCGCGACGCGTTCCACTTCGGCGCGGGTGTAGGTGCACAAGTCGCTCGCGACGCTGTCGCTCAGCTTCTTTTCGCCGAAATAGCTGCCGCCGGTCAGCTCGCGCACCACCAGCACATCGGCGCCCTCGGCGATTTCGGGCCGCAAGGGCGAGAGATGCTCCAGCCCCTTGATGACGCGCGCCGGCCGCAGATTGGCGTAGAGCCCCAGCACCGCGCGCAGTTCGAGCAGCCCCATTTCAGGGCGATGCTTGGCGCTGTCCCACGCAGGTCCACCAACCGCGCCGAGCAGGATCGCATCGGCCTCGACGCACGCGCCGATCGTCGCTTGCGGCAGCGGCTTGCCATGCCGGTCGATGGCAATGCCGCCGATCGATCGCTCCTCGAAGGTGAAATTCAACCCGCAGCGATCCGACAGCAGCTCGAGGCACAGCCGCGCCTGTTGCGTGACTTCGGGGCCGATGCCATCGCCGGGGAGCAGAACGATCTTCATGCGTCTTCCTGAATTCTGCAAAGCAAAACCCCCGATCCCGGCGGGTTACGGGGGCTCTTTGCGCGTAACATTGCAACCAAATATCGCCTGTACGCGATTTTTTATATCGTCAAGCCATCAGTGACGCTAGACGCCAATGCCAGTACCGATATCGATGGGAAAGTTGACCGAATGCCGCAAAATCCTCTGCCGTCACGCGATCTGGTCACCGGCGCCGCGCGCGCGCCCGCTCGCGCGATGCTGCGCGCCGCCGGATTCGACGATGCCGCGATGGCCAAGCCGATGCTGGCGATCGTCAACAGCTGGTCGACGGTGACGCCGTGCAACATGCATCTGCGCGGGCTGGCCGATCATGTTCGCCGCGGGATTGAGGAAGCGGGCGGCACTGCGGTCGATTTCAACACGATCGTCGTCACCGACGGCATTTCGATGGGCACGCCGGGCATGCGCGCGAGCCTGATGAGCCGCGAGACGATTGCCGATTCGGCGGAGCTTGCGGTGCGCGGGCACATGCTCGACGGCGTCGTGTTCCTCGTCGGCTGCGACAAGACGATTCCGGCGGCAGCGATTGCGGCGGCGCGGCTCGATCTGCCCTGCGTCATTCTCTACGGCGGGTCGATCATGCCGGGGCATATCGGCGACAAGGCGATCACAATTCAGGACGTGTTCGAAGCCGTCGGCGCGCATGGCGCGGGGACGCTTGACGATGCCGGGTTGAAAGCGGTTGAAGTCGCGGCCTGCCCCGGCGCTGGCGCGTGCGGGGGCCAGTTCACTGCCAACACGATGGCGCTGGCGATGAGTTTTCTGGGGCTGTCGCCGATGGGGCTCAACGATGTGCCCGCGACGCACCCTGACAAGGGCGAGACGGCGGCAGAGGCAGGCCGCGTGCTGGTCGAGGCGGTGCGCGAGGGGCGCAATGCGCGGCAGTTCATCACGCCTACAAGCCTGCGGAATGCTGCGGTGGCGGGAACGGCGACGGCGGGATCGACCAATTTGATCCTCCATTTGCTCGCGATTGCGCGTGAGGCGGGGATTGGCGCGGAGGACTTCGGGCTAGATCTGTTTGATTCGCTCTCGCGCACCACGCCCGTCATTGCCGACCTTAAGCCCGGCGGCCGCTTCATGGCGCCCGACATGAGCGCGGCGGGCGGCACGCCCTTGCTTGGGCGGCGGCTGATGGAAGCGGGGCTGATCACCGATGCGCCGACGGTGACGGGGGCAAGCTTGTTCGAGAGTTTCGCTGACGCGCCTGAGACGCCGGGCCAGCAGGTTATCGTCAGCGCCGATGCGCCGATCAAGGCACGCGGCGGCTATGGCATCCTCTACGGCAATCTCGCGCCTGATGGCTGTGTGGTGAAACTCGCCGGGCATGAGCGGCTGAGCTTCGAGGGGCCGGCCAAAGTCTATGACGGCGAGGAAGCGACTTTTGCCGCGCTCGAAGCGGGCGAGATCGTCGCGGGCGATGTCGTGGTGATTCGCGGCGAGGGGCCAGTCGGCGGGCCAGGCATGCGCGAAATGCTCGCGGTGACGGCGGCGATCCAGGGGCGGGGGCTTGGCGACAGCGTCGCACTCGTCACCGACGGGCGCTTTTCGGGCGCGACCTATGGCTTCATGGTCGGGCATATCAGCCCCGAAGCCGCGCTCGGCGGGCCGATCGCGCGGCTTGCGAGCGGCGACCGCGTGCGGATCGACGTCGAGGCGCGGGTGTTCGAGACCTCCGCTGATCTCGCGTCGCGGCCTTTGCCCGAAGCCAAGCGCCGCCGCGACGTGATCGGCGTCTATGCCAAATATGCGCGCAGCGTCGGCTCGGCGTCGCACGGCGCGGTGACAAGCGGGGCCGATTTAAGCCCCGCCTGATTGTCCGTATTGTCGCGGGCTATACGAGGTGCTGCCGAAGCATACGGACAACGAGAATCGCCTCAGAACCGGCCTGGCGTGCTTGCCTCGCACAAAAGCCTGACTTAAGAGCACCCTCGCGTCAGGTTCCCAGGGATGGGAATAATAGGGAACGCAGAAGCCAGCCCTTGGGCCGGTACTCTGCGGCTGTCCCCGCAACTGTGACCGGAGAGCGGTCGCCCAATGATGCCACTGGTCGCGTGCGACCGGGAAGGCGGGGCGAGCGTGTTGACCCGGGAGCCAGGAGACCTGCCTGACGCAGTCGGTCCTTTGCGCGGACGGGGTGTTCAGCGTGATCGAGGGTCTTTCCTCGCGTGACGACATCAGTCGGGGTGCGCGCGTGGAGGACCGGAATCCGTGTCTCAGCGTCGTGTTCCCCTTGTTGTTGATGAAGGGGAAACATATGTTTTTGCGTTACATTATTTCTGTCCCGCCGCTTTTGGTCACCGCGACACCAGCCTTCGCCGCGCACCCGCCGGTAATCCCTCAACCTATCCCCGTTCGGGCTGAGCTTGTCGAAGCCCCGTCCTTCTTGACCACGGAAGAAGAAAAGTACGGCCCTTCGACAAGCTCAGGGCGAGCGGGACAGGGGGGGGATGGAGTCGGAAGCGACACGGATCGTGCGCAAGCCGACACCGTCGTCGTCACTGCCAACCGCAGCCCCGAACCGGTTTCGCGGATCGGTCAGTCAGTGACGGTGATCGATGCTGAAGCACTCGCGCAACGCCAGACGACCACCGTCGCCGAATTGCTGCGGACCGTGCCGGGGGTGTCGATCATTCGCAACGGCGGCATCGGCGGCACATCGTCGGTGTTCATCCGCGGCGCCGAAAGCGACCAGACCGTCGCGCTGATCGACGGCGTCAAGCTCAACGATCCGTCGTCACCCGGCGGCGGGTTCAATTTCGGCAATCTGCTCGTCGGCAATATCGAGCGGATCGAAGTGCTGCGCGGGCCATCGTCAGTGATCTGGGGCAGCCAGGCGATCGGCGGCGTCGTCAACCTGATCACCGCCCAGCCGACCAAGGCGCTGCAGATCAACGCGCGCGGCGAATATGGCTATCGCAATAGCGGGCAGCTCGTGGGCAATATTTCGGGCAAGGCCGGGCCGCTCTCGATCAGCGCGGGCGGCGGCTGGTTCACGACCGACGGCATCTCCGCCTTCAGCGAAGCGCGCGGCGGGCGCGAGAAGGATGGCTATCGCAATTACGGCGCAAACGTGAAGCTTAGCCTCGAGCTGACCAAGGATGTGTCGATCGAAGCGCGCGGCTATTACGCCGACACCCGCGCGGGGTTCGACGGTTTCGCACCGCCGACCTTTGCCTTTGGCGACACGCGCGAAGAGGCCCGGACCCGCGAACTCGTAGGCTATGTCGGCGGCAAGGCGGCGCTGTTCGGCGGGCGCTTCCGCAACCGGATCGGCTTTGCCTATACGGAAATCCGTCGCGTCTCGACCGATCCCGATGGCTTTTTGTTCGAGACGTTCAACGGGAATGGCCGCAACGAACGCTTTGAATATCAGGGCAATCTCGACATCACCAAGGGCGTAAGCGCGACCTTTGGCCTTGAGCGCGAGACCTCGCGCTTCACGACGGTGAGCTTTGGCGGGCCGCAATCGATCGGTCGCGCGCGGATCGACAGCGTCTATGGCCAGATCGTCGCGACGCCGCTGCCGGGGCTGACGCTTACCGGCGGGGTGCGCCACGACGAGCATGACCGCTTCGGCGGCGCGACGAGCTTTGCCGGGAGCGGGGTCTATTCGCCCAATCGCGGCGCGACGACCTTTCGCGCGAGTTACAGCGAGGGGTTCAAGGCGCCGTCGCTGTTCCAATTGTTGAGCGACTTCGGCAACACCCGGCTACGGCCCGAACGCGCCAAGGGCTGGGATGCGGGCGTGACGCAGACGGCGCTTGGTGGGGCATTTGAGGCAAGCGCGACCTATTTCCGCCGGACTTCGACCGACCTGATCGACTTCATCAATTGCCCCGTGCAGACTGGCATCTGCACCAACCGGCCCTTTGGCGTTTACGACAATGTCAATCGAGCGGTGTCACAAGGCGTTGAACTGACGCTGAAACTCAAGCCGGTCGAAGCGCTGACGGTGCAGGCCAACTACACCTATCTCGACGCGACGAACCGCTCGGTCGGGAGTGCCAATTTCGGACGCAAGCTGGTGCGGCGGCCGGGGCAGAGCATCAACGCGAGCGTCGATTATCGGTGGGGTTTCGGGCTGTCGACGGGGGCAACGGTGACGCATGTCGGCGGCAGTTTCGTCAACGCCAGCAATACGCAGCGGCTGGCGGGCTATGTGCTCGCCGATCTGCGCGCGGCCTATCCGGTGACGCGTCATATCGAAGCCTATGGCCGGATCGAAAATCTGTTCGACGAACGCTATGAGACGGTGCCGCTCTACGGCCAGCTTGGCCGGGCGGCTTATATCGGTGTGCGAGTGCGCTATTGATCCGAGCGGCGGCCCTGGCGGCGCTGCTGGCGCTGGGCGGGTGTGGGGCAAGCGCGCCCCCGCCTGCCCTGCGCGAGGGGCGGCCGCTGCGGATCGTGTCGGTCAATCCGTGCATCGATGCGGTGCTGATGCGCGTCGCCGATCCGGGTCAGATCGCCGCGATCAGTGCCTATTCGCATGATCCCCGCGCGACCTCGATTCCACTCGCGCAAGCGCGGCGCTTCGCGGCGATCGACGGCAGCGCCGAAGCCATCGTCGCGCTGCGCCCCGATCTGGTGCTGGCGAGCGGATCGCTGACCCCGGCGACCTCGGCGGCGCTGGCGCGGCTCGGCATCCGCAAGGTCGAACTTGGCTTGCCGCAAAGCATTGTCGATAGCGAAGCGCAGGTACGCGACATCGCGCGCGCGGTCGGCCATCCTGAGCGGGGCGAGGCGCTGGCGGCCGAGATGGCAGCGGCGGTAGTAGCGGCGCGCGCGCCGGGGGCGCCCGTGCCCGCGCTGATCTGGGAGGGTGGGGGCCTGGTCCCGGCGCTGGGGACTTTACCCGACGAGATGCTGCGCACCGCGGGCTTTGCCAATCAGGCAGCGACTTACGGCCTGCGCAATTGGGATCAATTGCCGCTCGAACGGCTGGTCGCGCGCCCGCCCCAAGTGTTGCTGACCCCGCCCGGCGCCGCGCGCGATGATCGGTTGCTCGGTCATCCAGTGTTGCGGCGGCTGCGCACGCGGATCGCGGTGCGCGATTTCCCCGAGCGGCTGCTGTTCTGTGGCGGACCGACGATCATTGATGCGCTCGCCCGGCTGCGCACGGTGCGGGCGTCGCTATGAGCCGGCTCAACTTGCTGCTGGTCGGCGGCATCGCGCTGGCGATGCTGGTATCGGTGTTCGCGGGCAAAGTCTGGGTGCCGATCGGCGCCTGGGGCAGCGATGATCCGCGCTGGCTGATCATCGCCGAGTTGCGGCTGCCGCGCACGCTGCTCGCGGGGGCGGTGGGCGCGGCGCTCGGCATGTCGGGGGCGGCGATGCAGGGTTATCTGCGCAACCCGCTCGCCGATCCGGGGCTGTTCGGCGTGTCGGCAGGGGCCGCGCTCGGCGCCGTCGTGTCGCTGTTCTTCGGTTTCAGCGCGCCCTTCTGGCTGCTGCCGAGCTTCGCGCTGATCGGCGCAGGCGGGGCCATGGCGATCCTCGCGCTGCTGGTCGGGCGGTCGGGGAGCATCATCGTGTTCACGCTGGCGGGGGTGATCCTGTCGACGATCGCCGGATCGCTCACCGCGCTCGCGATCAGCCTGGCGCCGTCGCCCTTCGTGACGACGCAGATCGTGACGTGGCTGATGGGCGCGCTGACTGACCGGAGCTGGAACGATGTGTGGATTGCGCTGCCGCTGCTGGGTGCAGGCATGGCAGTGCTCGCGTTCACGGGCCGCGCGCTCGATGCGCTGACCCTGGGCGAGGAGGCGGCACGGACGATGGGCGTCGATCCGCTGCGGCTGCAATGGCTGGTGGTGGCAGGCGTCGGGCTGTGCGTCGGCGGGTCGGTGGCGGCGGCAGGGGTGATCGGTTTCGTCGGGCTGATCGTGCCGCATCTTGTCCGGCCTTTTGCAGGGCACAAGCCATCGGCGGTGTTGCTGCCGTCGGCGCTGGCGGGGGCGCTGCTGGTGCTGCTTGCCGACAGCGCGGTGCGCGCGATGCCGACCGTCAGCGAACTCCGGCTGGGGATAGCGATGTCGATGCTCGGCGCGCCGTTTTTCCTGTTGTTGCTGTTCCGGATGCGGCGGGGGCTGGCGTGAGCGCGCTTGCGGCAGACGGCGTGACACTGGCGCTCGGCGGGGCGCGGGTGCTCGACGCAGTGAGCGCGTCGTTTGCGCGCGGGCAGGTAACGGTGGTGCTCGGGCCGAATGGCGCGGGCAAATCGAGCCTGATGGCGTGCCTTGTCGGGTTACGCATGCCCGATGCCGGGTCGGTCACGCTCGACGGCGTGCCCCGCGCGGCGATCGACCGGCGCGAGCTCGCACGCCGGATCGGCTTTCTGCCGCAAACTGCGGATGTTCATTGGGATGTCGATGTTGCTACCTTGGTCGGGCTTGGCCGTTTCCCGCATCGCGGGCGCTGGGGCGAGACTGAGACCGATCGCGCAGCCGTGGCGCAGGCGATGGCCGCCACGGATGTCACGCATTTCGCTGCCCGCGCGGTCAACACATTGTCAGGCGGGGAGAGGGCGCGCGTACTCCTCGCGCGGGTGCTGGCTGGGGCGCCCGAGTGGCTGCTGGCGGACGAACCGCTCGCCAATCTCGATCCCGCGCATCAGCTGGCTACCCTCGATTGCCTGCGCCGGGTCGCGTCGGCGGGGGCAGGGGTGGTGGTGGTGCTCCACGACCTCAACCACGCCGCGCGCGTTGCCGATCAGGTGATCCTGATGCGGCAGGGCGCGGTGATCGCGCAAGGGCCACCCGAAACGGTGCTGACCGAAGCGCTGATCGCGCAAGCTTACGGTGTCGCCGCGCATGTGGGGGAACTGCCCGACGGGCGCCGCTTCGTCATTCCCACCGGGGTTTTGCCGCGCTAGGCCTCTCGAAGCTTAGGAGGGTTTCCCCTTCCCGTTCGCCCTGAGCTTGTCGAAGGGCTGTTCTTCTTCTGCCAGCCCCTCAAAGAAGAAGGCCAGTGCTTCGACAAGCTCAGCACGAACGGATCAAGGGTGATTCCATTCAGTTCTGCGTTGTTCTACGCTCAAGCCATGACAACCATCTACGGCATCAAAACCTGCGACACCGTCCGCAAGGCGCGCGCGTGGCTCGACGCGCACGGCATTGCTCACCGCTTCCATGATTACCGCGCCGAGGGCATCGACGAAGCCAGGCTGCGCGGCTGGGCAAGCGCGCTCGGTTGGGAGAAATTGCTCAACAAGAGCGGGCCGAGCTTCCGGTCGCTGCCCGATGCCGACAAGGCCGACCTGACCGAAGCCAAGGCCATCGCGCTGATGCTGGCGAACCCGACGCTGATCAAGCGCCCCGTGCTTGAGGCAGGCGGAGCCTTGCTGCTCGGCTTCAAACCCGATGAATATGCGGCGAAACTCGGCTGACCCTCTGGCGGCGCGGCGCCCGCGCCCCATATGCCGGGTTCACCCAATGGGAGCATCACACATGGTCACCGCCACCTGGAACGACACGATCATCGCCGAATCGGACAAGACGATTGTTGTCGAGGGCAATCACTATTTCCCGCCCGAGTCGGTGAGGATGGAGCTGCTCGTCGATAGCGCCACCCAGTCGACTTGCCCTTGGAAGGGCCTCGCCAGTTACAAGACGATCGTCGTCGGCGATGCGCGCAATGCCGATGCCGTTTGGTATTATCCTGCGCCAAAGTCGGCTGCCGACAACATCAAGGGCTATTTCGCTTTCTGGAAGGGCGTTAAGGTCGCCTGACGAAATCCGGGGGCCGAGATGACGGTAATTGCCACACTCCAGTCGCTGCAACTCGGCAAAATCGCGCCGATCGGTCCTGAAGGCGTGCCGAGCGGCATCGTCAAGTATCCCGTGGCGGGGCCGGTCGAATTGCGCGGGCATCAGCTGCTCGGCGATGAGACCGCCGATCTCACCGTGCATGGCGGCCCCGACAAGGCCGTCTATGGCTATTCGGCGGATCTCTACCCCGTGTGGGCGGCCGAGCGCCCGGCGCATGCCGCGCGGCTGACGCCGGGCGTGTTCGGCGAGAATCTGACGATTGCCGGGATTACCGAGGCCGATCTGTGCATCGGCGACATCCACGCGATCGGCACCGCACGGTTGCAAGTGTGCCAGCCGCGCCAGCCCTGCTTCAAATTTGCGCTCCGCTTCGAAGATGCGACGATGCCCAAGGCGATGGTGCGCTCGGGGCGGTCGGGCTGGTATTACCGCACGATCGAGGAAGGCATATTGCAAGCGGGCGACGAGGTGACGCTTGTCGATCGCCCGCACCCTGCGCTGGCGTTCGAGCGGATGGTCGAGATCGTCAATTTTGGCCAGGCGACCGAAGCGGAGCTCGCGCTGATGGCGGAATCCGATGGCCTCGCGGTGTGGCTGCGCAGCCGCGCGCGGGCGGCACTGCGCGGCTGAGCTTGCGCTGCCCCCTGCTTCGGCGCAGGTTGCGCGCGGGTTAGGGGGAGGAACAGGCGATGCGCGCACCCTTTGGCAAGCCGCCGATCTGGTTCTGGATCGTCAGCGTGCTGTTTCTGCTCTGGGCATGCGTGGGCCTTTTCGCCTTCTACAGCCAGGTGCTCGATGCCGCCGCGATCGCGGCTTTGGACCCTTATGATCGCCACATGCTCACGTCGATGCCGCTCTGGCTAAGGGCGGTTTACGGCATTGCAACGGTCGCGGCGGCGCTCGGCGGGGTGCTGCTGTTGGCGCGATCGGCGCTTGCCCGGCTTGTCTACCTCGTGTCGCTCGTCAGCATCATCGTGCAGTTCGGCTATACGCTCGGCGCGACCGATCTGATCGCGGTGAAGGGCTTTGTCGTCGCGGCGGCTTTTCCGATTTTCATTATCGTAATGGGCGTGGTGCAACTCTGGTTCGCGCGCCTCGCCACCGGGCGCGGGTGGCTGCGCTAGAGCGCTGGCGTCGGCACTGGCGCGATATCGTGCGAGCCGCTAACCAGAGTGGCATGTCCACGACCTACACCATCGATACCGCAACCAGCCGCGCGACCCCGACCCCGGCGCCGATGAAGCGGCTGACGATCCCGGCGATCCGCGCGCGCAAGGGGCGCGAGCCGCTGGTGATGCTGACCGCTTACACCGTGCGGATGGCGCAGTTGCTCGATCCGCATTGCGATTTGCTGCTCGTCGGCGACAGTCTGGGGCAAGTGATCTATGGCCTGCCTTCGACGATTCCGGTGACGCTGGAGATGATGGCAGCGCATGGCGCGGCGGTGGTGCGCGGCAGCTATCACGCGGTGGTGGTGATCGACATGCCGTTCGGTTCTTACGAGACCTCGCCCGAGGTCGCGTTCGAAAGCGCGGCCTATCTGCTCAAGGAAACCGGCGCGGCGGCGGTCAAGCTCGAAGGCGGTGTGGCGATGGCGCCGACGGTGCGCTTTTTGGTCGAGCGCGGCATTCCCGTCATGGGCCATGTCGGGCTGACGCCGCAGGCGGTGAATATCCTCGGTGGCTATGGTGCGCGCGGGCGTACGCAGGCGGAGGCGGCCAAGATCCTCGATGATGCCCACGCGATCGATCAGGCGGGCGCGTTCGGCATCGTGATCGAAGGCGTGGTCGAGCCGATTGCGGTTGAGGCAACGCGCACGATCGATTGCCCGACGATTGGCATCGGCGCATCAGCGCAGTGCGACGGGCAAGTGCTGGTGATCGACGACATGCTCGGCATGTTCGATCGCACGCCGCGCTTTGTGAAGCGCTTTGACGACCTGGCTGGCCGTATTTCCGCCGCGGTTCAAACCTATGCGGACGAGGTGCGGTCGCGTGCCTTTCCGGGACCGGAACAGACCTACGCGCCCAAGG
>JAIETY010000049.1 GCA_019744885.1 Sphingomonas sp. | reverse complement strand
ATATTTGCGCGTCAGGTCATAGAAATGGCGCTGGCTGCGATAGATCGCATCCATATGCCCGGCATGATCGCCGGTGGTCGTTGCCACGCTTCAGCCCTTCAGCACGTAAAGATGGACGCCGCCGTAGATCGAACTGCGGTCGCGCCGGGTATAGTCGAGCGAATCCTCGGCGCGGTAATCCCATTGGCCGAGAATTGGCTCGGGCACGCGGCCGGGCAGGATCGAGGGTGCGCCGGCGGTGCGGAACAGCACGCGCGCGGCGGGTTTCGCCGTGCGGGTAATCTCGCTCCACAGGCTGGTGAGGATTTCGTCGGTCATCCAGTCCTGCGCGTCGAGCAGCACATAGCGATCGAGCGACTGCGCGGGCATCGACTTCAGATAATCGATGAAATTGGCGTGGCGCACTTCGACCCGGTCGGCACGCGCGCGCACCGCTTCGTAATTGGCCTGCTGCAGATAGGGCGGCAGCGACGCGTCGGGCGCATCTTCATAGCCGCGACCAAAGGCCTGCCAGGCAAAATAATTCTCGCGCAGATCGAAATCGCAGGCGAGCTTTTCGAGCCGCTCGCGCAGCACCACCGCCATCTTCGAATCGCCCGCCAGCGCTTCGTACTGCGCGGGCGGAATGCCCAAGCCGAACAGCGACGCGGGCTGATCGGTCAGCCAGCGCACGAACGCCTTGTCGAAAAAGGGCGCGAAATCGCGATCGAAAATCTCGCGCTGCTCCTCCATTGAGGAGGCGCGCAGGATGATCTTCGGGTTCACGCCATTGATCCGCGCAAGGAAATGCGCCGCGCCGATGAAATTGCCGAGCAGCCCGCGCTTGTAGACGCCCTTGGCAAAGCCCGAGATGCGGCGGCGACCGATGATGTCACGGCCTTCCCAATAGCGCCGCGTCGTCTCGTCGAGATGGGGCCGCACATATTTGCGATAGGCCGCGATATTCTCACGCGTGTTGGCGCGGCCGAAGAAGCGGTGGAACGCCGCATAATCGGGCAATTCGCGCGCCGCGACGAGCTTCAATTTGTTGAGCGCGATATGCGCGGTGTTGAGATCGACCGCGGTGATCGCCTTGGGATCAGCCGTCAGATAGCTCAGCACATTGCACCCGCCCGAGGCGATCTGGACGATGTGGCAATCGGGCGTCACCGCCAGCGCTTCGAGATCGACCGCCGGGTCTTCCCAGATCTGCGCATAGACCAGCCCGCGAAAGGCGAAGGTAAAGGCGCGTTCGAGCAGACCCTGTTTGCTCAGATGATCATGGCGGTGGACCGCACTGCGGACAGCGCGGTTGCGCGGGGGTTTCATGCCTATCGATCTCCTTGGCGCCGCAATCGGGACAAGGCGCCTCACTGCTCCGATAAGCCAATGGCGCGGCGGTGACAATCTTTGCCAACAACGTCGATGATCGCCCGCAAACAAAATGGGGTCTGCCACCGTGTTGATGGCAGACCCCGATCTGGCGCCGACAAGGGGGAGGGACCGGCGCCACTGATGTCCGCTTGAAGGGGACATCATCGATTACGGCGGGCCGCCCCGAAAGGTTTCAGCCGCCGCATATTTTTTTTGGGCAGTTCAAAAAATTACGGCAGCAGCACGCCGTCGATCACGTGGATCACGCCGTTCGACTGGTTGACGTCGGCGATCGTGATGTTGGCCGCATTACCCTTGGCGTCAGTGACAGTGTAGCCCTTGCCGACCTTGGCAAAGGTCAGCGTACCGCCCTGCACGGTCGTCAGCATCGCTTTGCCGCCGCCCATCTTGACCTTGGCGGCGAGTTGCGTCGCGCTCACCTTGCCGGCGACGACGTGATAGGTCAGCACTGCCGTCAGCGTGCCCTTGTTCTCAGGCTTCAGCAGCGTCTCGACGGTGCCGGCGGGCAGCTTGGCGAAAGCGGCGTTGGTCGGCGCGAACACCGTAAACGGGCCCTTGCTCGACAGCGTTTCGACCAGACCGGCGGCCTTGACGGCGGCGACCAGCGTGGTGTGGTCCTTCGAATTGACGGCATTCTGGACGATGTTCTTGGTGGGGAACATCGCGGCGCCGCCGACCATCGGATTGGTGGCAGCGATCAGCGAACCGGCGCCGAGCGTGAAGGCGCTGGCAATGAGCGAAAGGCGAAGGGCAGTGTTCATGGGGAATATCTCCTGAAGGGGTGCACCGGTTGTCGGGGTGCGGCGGAGATACGGGGGCATTGCTGGAAAGGATGCACTGCCGGGTTTTTGCCCGCGTCAGATGCGCGCAAGTGGCCCCGCTGCAACCAGCGGCCCTTGCGGCAGCCCTGTCGGCGAGCCGCCCGGCACTTCAATTGTGATCGCCAGCGTCGCGCCCGCGATCAGGCGCTGTCGGTCGGCGTCGCCCAGCGCGATTTTGGTTTCGGACGTGGCGCGCAGCACGCCGAGCGAGTGCGGCTTCTTGTCTTCAGCGCCGATCACCCAAAGCTCGGCGCTATGGGTGCCATCGGCCAGCGCGGCTGCGCCGATCCGCAGCGCGCCACTCCGCGGATCATAGAGCGCCGCGACCGGCGCGCCCTTGTCGGTCGGCGTAATCGCGGCGATCAGCACCGGATTGGGTGCAACATTGACGACCGGCGGCGTGACGGCTGCCGGCGTGAGGATCATGAAGCCGAGCAGCACCGCCGCCGCAGCCGTCGATAGCCCCGCAATCGCCTGCCACAACCGCGTGCTGCCATTGTCGTTCGCGACCACCGGCTTCGGCGCCAGCGCCGCTTCGATCCGCGCTGCGCCATGCGCAGGCGCAGCGACTTCGGGCCAGGCATCGAACAACAAGCCGAAATGGTCGCGCCAACGCTCAACCTCGGCCGCGAAACCGGGCTCGGCGAGCATCCGGCGCATTGCGACCGCGCGCTCCTCGCCTTCGAGCAGGCCAAGCGCATATTCGGCGGCCATCGTCATCGGCGCGTCGTCATCGGGGGGCGGCGGCGTGTCGGTCATGCCTCGACACACTCCTTCAGCCGCATCAGGCCGCGCCGGACCCAGCTCTTCATCGTCCCAAGCGGTACACCCAGTCGTTCAGCCAGCTCGGCATAGGTCACGCCGTCGAAAAAGGCCGTGCGGATCGCCAGTCGTTGCTTGTCCTCGAGCTGATCGAGGCACAGATGCAGCCGCCGGTCGGATTCATCCGCCAGCATCGTTTCGGACACCAGCGGGCGGTCATCGGCCACCGGCAGCGCATCGTCGATTACGGTCATCGGGCGTGATCCCTGCGCACGCCGCCAATCAATCGCGCGGTTGCGCGCGATCGTCGCCAGCCAGGTGATCGGGCTCGCACGGCCAGGGTCATAGCCGCCCGCGCGCTTCCACACCGTCAGATATACTTCCTGCAACACGTCTTCCGCTGCCTGCCTTTCCCCACAGATACGCAAGCAGATGCCAAATAGTTTAGCGCTCGTCATGTTATAGAGTGCGGCAAGCGCCGAGCGGTCCTCTTGCCCGACGCGCCACAGCACTTCGGCGAGCCGGGTGCGGGCGGCATTGGCGTCGGATGGCTGGAGCGTCACGCTGCGTTGACTAGCGGGCACGGCGGGCGGCGACAAATGATTTTGGCCGCCCTGATTTCCGCCCGACAAACGGGTGTGGCAAAGCCCGATCGCTTTCGCTAGAGACGCGGCTCGCCCATTGACCAGCCGGAGTTCCCCGCCGACCATGCGCATTGCCATTGCGTCCGATCATGCCGCTGTCGCGCTTAAATCGGCGCTGGCCGTCTGGTTGCGCGATCAGGGTCATGCGGTTGACGATCTTGGCACGCACGGAACCGATCGCGTCGATTACCCGGATTTTGGCGTCGCGCTCGGGGCGGCTGTCGCCGATGGGCGGGCCGAACGCGGCATTGCGCTTTGTGGCTCGGGCATCGGCATCGCCATTGCGGCCAACCGCAATCCGGGGTGCCGCTGCGCCCAGGTCAGCGAGCCGCTCTCCGCCGCACTCGCCCGGTCGCACAACGACGCCAACGCCATCGCGCTCGGCGCCCGGCTGATCGGCGAGGATATGGCCCGCGCCTGTATTACCGCATTTCTCACCACCGACTTTGAAGGCGGCCGCCACAGCGCCCGCGTCGACAAGCTCGGCCATGTCGAAGGGATATCCGCATGAGCACCAACCCACAGATTCTTCACGACGTGCAGCCCGACGGCTTTTTCACGCGCAGCCTGGCCGACGCCGACCCCGCGATCTTCGCAGGCGTGCAGCATGAACTGACGCGCGAGCAGACGCAGATCGAATTGATCGCGAGCGAGAACATCGTCTCGAAGGCCGTGCTCGAAGCGCAAGGGTCGGTCTTCACCAACAAATATGCCGAAGGCTATCCGGGCAAGCGCTACTATCAGGGCTGCCACCCGTCGGACGAAGTCGAACAGCTCGCGATCGATCGCGCCAAGCAACTGTTCGACTGCGCCTATGCGAACGTTCAGCCACATTCGGGCGCGCAGGCGAACGGCGCAGTGATGCTCGCGCTGGTCAAGCCGGGCGAAACGATCCTGGGCATGAGCCTCGATGCCGGTGGCCACCTGACCCACGGCGCCAAGGCAGCGATGAGCGGCAAATGGTTCAACGCGGTGCAATATGGCGTCGATCCGGTCACCCATTTGATCAACTATGACGAAGTTGCCGCCCTCGCGCGCGAGCACCAGCCGAAGCTGATCATCGCGGGTGGCTCGGCCTATCCGCGCCAGATTGATTTTGCGAAGTTCCGCGCAATTGCCGATGAAGTCGGCGCCTATTTCCTCGTCGATATGGCCCATTTTGCGGGCATCGTCGCGGCGGGCCTGCATCCCTCGCCACTGCCGCACGCGCATGTCGTGACGACGACGACGCACAAGACATTGCGTGGCCCGCGCGGTGGCATGATCCTGTCGAACGACGAAGCACTGGGCAAGAAGTTCAACTCGGCGGTGTTCCCGGGGCTGCAGGGCGGGCCGCTGATGCATGTGATCGCCGCCAAGGCGGTCGCGTTCGGTGAAGCGCTCCAGCCCGGCTACAAAAGCTATATCGCTGCCGTCGTCGAAAATGCGAAAGTGCTCGCGGCCACGCTTAACGAGCGCGGCTGCAACCTCGTTGCGGGCGGCACTGACACGCATCTGGCGCTGGTCGACCTGACCCCGCTTGGCGTCTCCGGCAAGGATGCCGACGAAGCGCTCGAACGCGCAGGCATTACCTGCAACAAGAACGGCATCCCCAACGATCCGCTGCCGCCGACCAAGACCAGCGGCATCCGAGTCGGCTCGCCGGCGGGCACCACGCGCGGCTTTGGCCCCGCCGAATTCCGTGAAATCGGCCATATGGTCGCCGATGTGCTTGATGGCCTTGCCAAAAACGGCGAACAGGGCGACGCACAAGTCGAAAATGCTGTACGTGAGCGTGTTATTGCACTATGTCACCGGTTCCCGATCTACCCGGAGGCATAAGATGGACGACAAGCCCAAAACCACGTTGGAAGACACGATGCGCGCTGTCGGCGACGACGTCGTCGAGGCGCTCGACACCGCCGTTGACCAGACCAGCAAGTTCATCGGCGGCGAAAATGGCAACAAGCTGATCGGCGGCGCTGCCGTCGGGGCGCTCGCGGCGATTGTGCTGCCGATCTCGATCGTCACCGGCGCGCTGCTCGGCGCGGGCTATGCTGTTTTGCGAAAGTCGAACCGCTAGGCGATGCGCTGTCCTTTCTGTGGTCATGAAGACAGTCAGGTAAAGGACAGCCGCCCGACCGAGGACGGCGCCGCGATTCGCAGGCGGCGCCAGTGCGAGGGATGTGCCGCGCGGTTCACGACGTTTGAGCGGATCCAGCTCCGTGACCTCGTCGTCGTCAAGAACGAGGGCAGCGGTGGCACACGCCGCGAGCCGTTCGACCGCGACAAGCTGATGCGATCGGTCTCGATCGCCTGCCGCAAGCGGCCGATCGATGCGGTGCGGATCGAAAAGCTGGTCAGCGGTATCCAGCGCCAGCTCGAAACGCTCGGCGACAGCGAGATTGCGTCGAAGCTGATCGGCGAAATGGTGATGGACGGGCTCAAGGGCCTCGATTCGGTTGCCTATATCCGCTTCGCCAGCGTTTATAAGGACTTCCGCGAAGCTCGCGACTTCGAAGAATTCGCCGGCAATGTCAGCGAAGTCGGCAAGAGTTGAGCGCGCCGCTGCCCCCCGCGATCGTCCTCGTCCGCCCGCAGCTTGGCGAGAATATCGGCAAGGCGGCCCGCGCCATGCTCAATTTCGGGCTGACCGAGTTGAGGCTCGTCAGCCCGCGCGATGGCTGGCCCAATCCTTCGGCGGGGCCGGCTGCGTCGGGTGCCGATATTGTCATCGAGCAAGCGCAAGTCTTCGACAGCGTGGCCGAGGCCGTCGCCGACAGTGCGCATGTCTATGCAACCACCGTGCGCAAGCGTGGTGTCACCAAACCCGTCGTCACGCCCGAACAAGCCGCGACACTGGTCCGCACGCAGCCAGGCAAAAGCGCGATCCTGTTCGGCCCCGAACGCGCGGGGCTCGAAACTGACGATGTCGCGCTGGCACGTACGATCATCACCGCGCCAATCAATCCCGAATTTGGTTCGCTCAATCTGGCCCAGGCCGTCATCCTCGTCGCTTATGAATGGTCGAAGGGCGAAAAGCTCGCGATGCCGCCCGAAACCGAGCTGCCACTGCCCGCGCCGCAGGAAGAGCTCGACGGCATGATCGCCCAGCTCGATGTCATGCTCGACGCGGCCGGCTTCTTCCACCCGCCCGACCGCACGCCGGTAACGCGGCGGACGTTGCGAACGTTGCTGACCAAGCCGGGCTGGTCGAGCCAGGAAGTGCGAACCTTGCGCGGCGTGTTTTCGGCAATTGATCGTCCGCGTGATCGCGGCTAGCGGGCGGGGCGGTCAGACGCGCCGGTCAAAGGCATCGAATTCATAGGCGATCGAGGCTTCGACCAGCGTTTCCCACAGCGCCGCAACCGCCGACTCGGGGACGCCAGCCGCGCGGGCGTGCGCGCGCGCATTGGCGATCACTTGCACCTTGCGCGCTTCGTCCCGCACGGCATCGCGCGTCGGTTTGATGCGGGCGGCGGCATCCATATAGGCGAAGCGGCGCTCCAGCAGCGCGACCAGCTCGCGGTCGACCTGATCGACGCCCGCGCGCACTTCGGCCATCGTTGTGCAGGCGGGACCGGGCAAAATGCCGGGGAGTAAGTCTGTCATGCGCGCCCTGATAGCCGCGCGCGCGGGCGTGTCCAGTCCGGTGCTTGACCCAAGACTTGACGCCGCGGCCCCGCTCTGCGAAAGGCGCGCGCTCGCAATTGGCCCCGCAACCCGGTGAAGCGGTGGCCCTGCCGTCTCCCATGACCCAGCAGCGCGATGACCGGGAAGCCCTGCGCCACGGTGGCATGGGGCGTTGTTGGCAATTGAAGGAAACATCATGTCGAAGCGCCAGAGCGCCAAGTACAAGCTCGATCGCCGGATGGGCGAGAATATCTGGGGTCGCCCCAAGAGCCCCGTCAACAAGCGTGAATATGGCCCCGGCCAGCACGGCCAGCGCCGCAAGGGCAAGACCTCGGACTTCGGTCTTCAGCTGCGCGCCAAGCAGAAGCTGAAGGGCTATTACGGCGACGTCACCGAAAAGCAGTTCCGCGCTTGCTATCACGAAGCCAGCCGGATGAAGGGCGATACCAGCCAGAATCTGATCGGCCTGCTCGAACAGCGGCTCGACATGATCGTCTACCGTGCGAAGTTTGCACCGACGGTGTTCGCCGCGCGCCAGCTCGTCAGCCACGGCCATGTCCGCGTCAACGGCGTCAAGTGCAACATCGCCTCGCGCCGCGTCTTCCCGGGTGAAGAAGTGACGCTGGGCAGCAAGGCGCAGGAAATGGCGCTGGTGATGGAAGCACAGGCCCTCGCCGAGCGCGAAATCCCCGATTATGTCGCCCCCGATGGCGCGGCAAAGGTCACCTTCACGCGCGTCCCCACGCTCGACGAAGTGCCTTATCCGGTGAAGATGGAACCCAATCTGGTCGTCGAATTCTATTCGCGCTAAGGGTTGCCCATGACCGGGCTGACGCACGACCAATTCGCCGACAACCTGGGCACGACCTATCAAGTCGCGTCCGGCGACGGCGGCGCCGTGCCGCTGACGCTGCGGGCGTTTGAACCACTAAACGATTCGGGACGGCCCGGTGGGTCGTTCCGGCTCGAATTCCTCGGACCCAGCGCGCCTCATCTGCCGCAGGCGATTTATGCGTTTGCCAAAGCGGGCGCCGAGCCGGTCGACATCTTCATCGTGCCAGTTGCGTCCGAGGCCGATGGCCTGGTCTATGAGGCTGTGTTCTACTGATCGACCGGCGCTGGCGCGGGGTGGCGAATCAGCAAATCGTAAATCTCGTTGGCGGTCTTTTCGAACACGAAGCCCAAGCGCAGGTAGAGCCGTCGCGCCGGATTTTGCTGCTCGACATGGATTGAGGCACTGAGTCCGCGCGCCTGCGCATAAGCGATCACATCGGCGAGCAGCGCCGCGCCAATCCCGCTGCCCCGCGCTTCGGGCAGCAGGGCAATATCGACGATGCGCAGGTCGCTGGCGCCTTCATACAAGTAAAGCCGCCCAACATCGGCACCCGCGTGCTGGATCGCATAGCGACGGATGCCGGGGTAATGCGCAGTGTAATGCGCGTGCTGGGCGTCATGCTGCTGCGCCAGAAAAGCGTCGATCATTGGCTGCGGCCAGCCGGTTTGGGCGACTTCCTCAAGCCGGGTCGAGGCATAGACCCGGCCGGCAAAGGCCAGATCGGCATCGTTCATAACACGCAGGGAGACGCCGATCCCGGCCGCAGCCGGGATCGGCAAATCGCCCTCACTGATCGGCGTAACGATCCTCAACCCCGTGGCGGGAAGACGCCCTGCAGCGCGATGTTAAAGTACAGCGTCAGATACGGCATCATATTATTATGGGGCTGGCTGCCCCCGGTGACGGCAACCGTCTGGGGTGACATGGGTGTCGTGGCCGCCGCCGGTGCATAGCCGCGCCCCTTGGAACTCAACGACAAAAAGACGCTTGGCGATGGCGCCTGCACGTCGGCGGGGTCCTGACTGTTGGCGCGCATCGTGTGATTATGCTGCGGCATTTCACTTTGCAGCAGCGTCACCGTCTCGACACCGCCAACCTCGCCCAGATCATGCAGCGACAGGCCTGGTCCTTGACCGGGGTGCATTGGCGCCGATCCCTGCAGATTAGGTAGCGCGAAGTTGGATTGCCCATTGCCACCATAGGTGGTGCCGAGCAACGAGAAGAGCGCGGTGTTCTGGGAAATCGGCAAAATCTGTCCATCGCACCACGCCCAGCCTTTGGGTGCGAAATTGAACGGGAAGATGCGAATCTCCGCGACAAAAGGATCCATCGAACAGTCCTTCAATTTGGGCTGGGGAAAATCCCGAACAGCGAAATGATGAAGTTGACGCACAAATA
Source organism: Sphingomonas sp. (assembly GCA_019744885.1). Lineage (GTDB taxonomy): Bacteria > Pseudomonadota > Alphaproteobacteria > Sphingomonadales > Sphingomonadaceae > Sphingomonas. The sequence goes on along the minus strand of JAIETY010000049.1, from coordinate 2,664 downwards.
GGGCTGGAAATTGGTGTGTGGCTGGTTCCCGCCCGCCTGCCCGGTGGCCGCTGCGTTCAGGTTCACATCGGGCGAAATCCCGCCGAACATGTCGACCGAAGGGCTGGCGGCGATGAGATTGTTGGTCGCATTGTTTGACGTGCCTGACGCGGTCGTCGCAACAAACGGGTGCGTGTGGTTGGGGATCTGGTTTGTCGTCAGAGCCACTTGCTCAAGACCGGCCCGCTCCCCGATCGTATAGGTGACGCCGCCTCCGCTCCCCATATGGATTGGCAGTCGACCGCGCATATCGGGCAGCGCAAAGGTGCTTTGACCATCGCCGCCGTACGTCGTCCCAATCAGGTTGAAGAGCGTTTCATATTCAGAGATGGGCTGCAGCGATCCGTCGCAGAAGAGCCAGCCGGCGGGGGCGAAATTGCCGCCAAACATGCGGATTTCGCCGACATAGGGTTGTGCCATTGGTCTGCTCCCTCAATTCCGCGACGGAAAAATGCCCTGCAACGCGATGCAGAAGTTGATCGTTGAATAGGGCTGCCGGTTTTCGTGCGGCTGGCTGCCGCCAACCGAGCTGATCGATCCCGGCGCGAGCGTCGTTATCGCCGCAACCGGGGCATAGCCGTTCAGATAGCTCGCCAGCAGATTGTTGGTGGGCGTTGCGGTCGTGCCGCCCGTCGTGGTCGCCGTCGCGCTATGGACATGCTGCGGCAGGTTTACGGTGGTCAGCGTGACCGTCGGCGTCCCAGCCGCTTCGCCAAGGGTATGGCCGTTGCCGACGTGGATCGGCGTGCGTCCCTGAAGATTGGGCAGCGCGAAGTTTATCTGTCCATTACCGCCATAGGTTGTGCCGAGCAGCGAGAACAATGCCTGGTTCTGGTTGATCGGCAGGAGCTGGCCGTTGCACAGCGCCCAGCCCTTGGGCGCAAAGTTGAACGACATCATCCGGATTTCGGCAAGAAACGGTTCTGCCATGTGGTCGGCTCCCCCCCTTTGGTTTGAACCAAGCTGGCCCATTTTCGGGCCGATGTCCACTGCCGAAACAAGGTCGTTGGACGATCGTTGTTGTTTCAGAACAAATGCTTTTCCGGCCGCGCCCGGCGGAGCCGCCCGACTATTTGATCGCCAGCGCACGCCTTAAAAACGAATCGGCGCGGTCGAGCATTTCGGCGCGGACAGTGCTGTCCTCCAATTGGTGGTCGAGCCCCTTATACTCGACATAATCGACCTCGCGCCCCGCGCCTTTCAGCCGCGATGCCATCACGCGCGATTCGCGCACCCCCACATTCTGGTCCTGGTCGCCGTGGAACAGCAGCACTGGCGCGGTGATCGCCGCCGCGTGGCGGGCAGGCGATCCCTCCTCGACATGCGGGCCCTTGCCGATAAATTTGTCGACAATCGCGTAATTGAGGTAATGTTCGCTTTCGCGCCGCAAAATGTCGAGGTCGGTCACCGGCGCGACGGCGACAATCGCCTTGAACAAATTGGGATCAAGCACGGGGCTTTGCAGCGCGGCGTAGCCGCCATAGGACCAGCCGACGATCGCCAGCTTGCCGGGCGCCGCGATGCCCTGCTTTTCCAGCCAGCGCCCGCCGTCGTTGACATCGCCGATCGCGACGCGCCAGCTCTTGAACCCATTCTTCTGGTACCAGCCGTCGCCATAGCCAGACGATCCGCGATAATTCGGCTGCAGCACGGCATAGCCGCGTGCGGCAAAAAATTGCGGCAGCCAGTCGAACGACCATTCATCGCGCGCCGCCGGGCCACCGTGCGGCAGCACGATCGCGGGAAGATTTTTCCCATCGCTGCCCGGGGGCAAAGTGAGATATCCAGGAATCATCGTGCCGTCGGCGGCGGGGTAGCTGACCGGTTTGACCGAAGCGCGCTGGCGCGCCGCGAGTTCTGATCGCACGGGAAGCAATTCGGTGAGGTGTTTGTCGGCGCGGGTGTAAAGGTAGAAAATACCGGGATCCGAATCGCTGCCGGCCCAGAGCAGCAGCGTTTGTTCGTCGGCGCTTGCGTCGACGATCGATACCAGCGGCTTGTCCGGGACTGCCTTCGCCATGCCGTTGGCGAAGCGTCGCAGCATTGGATCGAACATTTCATTCTGTCGTCGATCGGTGGCAAAGCTGGCACCGACCACCCGGTTCTGGCGTCCGATCTGGACGAGGTCGTCGATATCGGTATCGGGCCGGGCGAAAACCAGCTCAAGCGTCATGCTACCATCAAGCGCCATCTTGAACAGCGCAGTGTGGCCCTTCTCAACATCATAGCCATAAGCAACATTGAGATCGCTATCGACCGCAACCGGGCGAAATCCGATGCCCAGCCCGTCGGGCGTGAAGGTCTCGGTCACAAGCGGCAGCCATTCCTTGGTACCTTTCTTGCGGTACAGGTAATTGGTCTTGTTGCCGAAATAGCCGGCTGAGTCGCGCGGGCGTACCGCCATGATGCGGACCTGGCCATGACCGTCCGAGATATAGGCGACCGCCGTATCGCGGGGTACCTCGACCATGCGACGCGACAAACTACGGGTATCGACCAGTTCGACGCCAAGGCCCGATCGATCCTGGCCGATCGTCGAGCCCGTCGCCACCTCGGGTATCCACTGCCGCGTCATCAGCACTTTGCCTTCATCGCCATCGACCTGCCAGTCGATCACCTCGCCGC
>JAIETY010000097.1 GCA_019744885.1 Sphingomonas sp. | reverse complement strand
CTGCTCGCGGCGGCACGGATCGGCGGGACGCGTCTCATTGACAACATTGCCGTCGAATTAATCGAACAAGGTTAACCGCGTTAACCATTTATTGACGCCCGCCGCGCCAAAACCCGCATCACTAGGGTGCAAAAGGGGTGGCGAAGATGGCGCATAGCCTGAAGAGCGCAACGTTCCTGATCGAAAGTCGGATCGCGGACGCGGCGCGCGGAGACTGCAATGCCTGTTATGATCTGGGCATCATTTATTCGACCGGCGCGAGCGGGACGACGATCGATCTGATCGAAGCGCATAAATGGTTCAATCTGGCCGCCGTCTGGGGCAGCGAAGCGGCGCAAGCTTGCCGCAGCGACATCGCCGAAGACATGACCGCGCGCGAAATCGCCGAGGCACAACGCCAGGCGCGCGCGTGGCTGGTGCAAACCGGACGCCGCGCCGCCTGAACTTGTTGGCTGGGCAGGCCTGCCATAGGCTGGTCCGATGTCCGACCCAACGCCGACAATCGATGCCGCTCTCGTCGAGGCATTGATTCGGGAACAATATTCGCATTTTGCGCATCTGCCCCTCGCGGCCATCGATGGCGGTTGGGACCACCGCAGCTTTCGCCTTGGCGCTGATCTGAGCGTGCGGCTCCCCAGCGCTGAGCCCTATGCCGCGCAGGTTGAACGTGAGCATCGCTGGCTCCCCTTCCTTGCGACGCATCTCGACATCCCGATTCCGCACCCGGTCGCGCTTGGCGCGCCGAGTCCGATTTTCCCCTGGCGTTGGGCGATCCGCACCTGGCTTGCCGGGGTTCCCGCATCGAGAGAGCCACTGGGCGAATCGATCGCATTCGCGACGGACGTTGGCCAGTTTCTGCGGCGGCTCCAGACTGTCGCGCCGCAAGCCGGTATCACCCCGGGCGACGACAATTTTCATCGCGGCGGTCCGCTCAGCCACTACGCCGACGAAGCTGCAGCCGCGCTGACACACTTTAGCGACCCGATAGAGCGGCGGCGCTGCGAATCGGTGCTCGCGCAAGCGTTGGCATCGGCCGATTTGACCACACCGTGCTGGCTGCATGGCGATTTGCTGCCGGGCAATTTGCTCGTGGCGCGCGATCGGCTGGTTGGAGTCATTGATTTTGGTCTGATGGCCGTCGGCAACCCGGCGTGCGACCTGATGATTGCCTGGAGCTATTTCAAAGGCGCGGCACGAGCGGCGTTTTTCGACGCCGCCGGAGCCGATCGCGCGATGATCGCGCGCGGGCGCGGCTGGGCGCTGTGGAAAGCCGTCATCATCATCGCCGGTGTAACGCCGCGCCCGCCGGCTGAAATCGCTTGGGCGCGGGCAATGCTCGACGCGGTGCTCGCCGCCTGATTCGATTTGCAGCGGCGCGCTTTCCGCCCGATAGACTGGTCCCAGCCAATAACCGCTGGAGCGACAATGCACCTGATTATCACCGCAGCCACCGCTGCCGCGCTTGGCCTGTTGCTGATCGCACTGTCGATCGACGCCATCAACCGCCGAATGGTGTTGCGCGTTCCCTTTGGCGACGGCGGTGACCAGGGGCTGATGGCGGCCATCCGCGCGCATGCCAATCTCACCGAATATATGCCGATCGGTCTCGCCCAGATCGGTCTGCTCGAATCGAACGGCGCGCAGCCGCTCGCGCTGTCGATCGTTGCGGCACTGTTCGTACTTGTCCGGCTGGCGCATGCCTATGGGCTGCGCGGATCACACGACAAGCTGACGCTCGGGCGCTCGGTGGGAATTATCGGCACCTTGCTGGTGCTTGCCACCATGTCGGGCTGGCTGCTTGCCTTGATCGCGCGGCCCTATCTGGGCTTCTAACGCCAGCAAAAAATACTGCACTTGCGAAATAGCGCGATTCGTGGTCGCTTGGCACGGATAAGGCCCCGCCGCGCGCTGGCGTGAGACGGGGCCAGCAATGATCGGGCAAGACCGAAGGGGGTGCGCGTGCAGGGACTGGGACCGATGATCAGCGATCCGAGCCGCGCGGCATGAGCAGCACCAATACGGTCAAGACCCGCGCCGACTGGGAAGCCCAGCGCGCGGCCGCCCTCAATGATCCGGGCGCTTTCCACGGCGATATTGCGGCGTCCACGCTGCATTGGTTTGTCGGCTCGGTCGGCGCAGAAGGCGCCTGGCTCACCAAGGGCGATGATGGCCGTTGGACGGGCTGGGATGCCGCCACCGCTGCCCCAGTTGCGCCCGATCTGCCCGGTGATTTTGCACCCTGGACGACCGCGTTCGATGCCAGCGCGCCACCGCATTGGCGCTGGTTCGTCGGCGGGCGCACCAACGCCTGCTTCAGCGAAGTCGATCGGCATGTCGTGAACGGACATGGCGACGAGAGCGCGATCATCTTCGAAGGTGACCGCTGGGACATGGCCGCCGATGGCGGACGCGGCGCGCCGGTCGATTGCTTCACCGTGTCGCGCAAGCAATTGCTGCTGGAGACCGCCAAATGCGCGGTCTCGCTCGAAGCGCTCGGGCTGAAGGCGGGCGACCGCATCGCGCTCAACATGCCGAGCATCGTGCCGCAGATCTACTGGACCGAAGCGGCCAAGCGGCTGGGGATCGTCTATACGGCGGTGTTCGGCGGGTTCAGCGACAAGACCTTGTCGGACCGGATCTGCGACGCCGGCGCGCGCGTGATCGTCACGTCCGACGGCAGCTACCGCAACGCGCAGGTCGCCGCGTTCAAGAACGCCTACACCGATCCCGCGCTCGACAATTATGTCCCCGTGGCGACCGCGCTCGCGATCCTCGCCGATACCGATCTCGGCTTGCCCGACGAAGATTCGGCGACGATCCGCGACACGGTGAAGGAAACGCTCGCCGGGGAAGTTACGGTCGAGCGCTCCGACGTGATGCGCGGGGTTGGTCGCGCGCTGATCGCGCTCGGCAAGGACGGGCGGATCAGCACCAGCGACGCCGCGCGCGTGCGCATCGCAATAGCCTCCAGCCTCGTCACCCTGCCGCCGCGCGTCGAAGCGGTGATCGTCGTGCGCCACACCGCGCAACCCGATGTGATCTGGCGCGAGGAGCGCGACCGCTGGAGCCATGAGCTGACCGACGCGGCGCTGGAGACGATCCTGGCAAAGGCGCGCGACGCCGGTTTCGCGGTGACGACGCAGGCTGAGCTGCTCGCACTCCCTGACACCGACTTCGTCCGCGCGATCTGGGCGTCCTCGCGACCGCTGCCGGTCGATGCCGATTATCCGATGTTCTTCATCTACACCTCGGGCTCGACGGGCAAGCCCAAGGGCATTGTCCACGCGCACGGCTATGCCGCTGGTGTGGCGCATACGATGAAGGTGTCGTTCAACGCGCGACCGGGAGACACGCTTTATGTCGTCGCCGATCCGGGCTGGATTACCGGACAGAGCTATCTGATCTGCGCGCCGCTGATGACCCGCGTGACCACCGTGGTGTCCGAGGGATCGCCGGTGTTCCCGCACGCCGGGCGCTTCATGGCGATGATCGAGCGGCACAAGGTCAATATCTTCAAGGCCGGGGTGACGTTCCTGAAATCGGTGATGTCGGACCCCGCCAACCTCGCCGATGTCGAGCGGTACGACCGCTCAAGCTTGCGCGTCGCGACTTTCTGCGCCGAGCCGACCTCGCCTTCGGTGCAGGCATTCGGCATGGCGCATGTCGTGCCGCAATACATCAACAGTTACTGGGCGACCGAGCATGGCGGGATCGCCTGGACGCATTTCTTCGGCAACGATGATTTCCCGCTCCGCCCGGATGCGCATGCCTATCCGCTACCGTGGATTTTGGGCGATGTGTGGGTCGAGGAACCCGATGCGGCGATCGATTTCGTGCCGTTCGCGCGCGACGGCGACGACGGTGTTGCCTGGCGCCCGGCGGAAATGGGCGAGAAGGGCGAGATCGTCATTGCCGCGCCCTACCCCTATCTCGCGCGCACGATCTGGGGCGATGTTGGCAACTTCACGGTCGAGAATGGCAGTGTCTCGCCCGCCTGGCGCGGCGATGCGGCGCGCTGGACCGACGGATACTGGCGGCGCTGGCGCGGTGCCTGGGCCTATACGCAAGGCGATTTCGCGATCCGCCATGCCGATGGCTCGTTCTCGCTGCACGGGCGCAGCGACGACGTCATCAATGTCTCAGGCCACCGCATGGGGACCGAGGAAATCGAAGGCGCGGTGCTGCGCGACAAGGCGCTCGACCCCGATTCGCCCGTCGGCAATGTGCTCGTCGTCGGCGCGCCGCACCGTGAGAAGGGGCTGACCCCGCTCGCGTTCGTCGTGCCGGTCGCCGGCCGCAAGCTGACGCTCGACGACAAGCGCCGCTTGTTCGAACTGGTGCGCAGCGAAAAGGGCGCGGTCGCGGTGCCTGCGGACTTCATCGAAGTCAGCCAGTTTCCCGAAACGCGCAGCGGCAAGTACATGCGCCGGATGGTGCGGGCACTGGTCGAAGGCGGCGATGTCGGCGACGTGACGACCTTGCGCAACCCCGAAGCGCTGACCGAACTCAAGACCGCGATCGACGCGTGGCAGCGCAAGCAGAAGCTGTCCGAAGAGCAATCGCTGTTCGAGCGTTACCGCTATTTCCTGATCCAGTACAACGTCGTCGCACCCGGCAAGCGCGTCGCGACCGTCACCGTCACCAATCCGCCGGTCAACGCGCTCAACGAACGCGCGATCGACGAGCTGGTGATCGTCGTCGAGCATCTGTCGCGCAAGGATGATGTCGTCGCGGTGGTGTTCACCGGCCAGGGCACCGCATCGTTCGTGGCGGGCGCCGACATCCGCCAGATGCTCGAGGAAATCCACACCCGCGACGAAGCGCTCGTGCTGCCCCACAATGCGCAGCTCGCCTTCCGCAAGATCGAGACGATGGGCAAGCCGTGCATCGCGGCGGTTCAAGGCGTGGCACTCGGCGGCGGGATGGAATTCGCGCTGGCGTGCCATTACCGCGTCGCCGAGCCGACCGCGCGCTTCGGCCAGCCCGAAATCCGGCTGCGGCTGCTGCCCGGCTATGGCGGGACGCAGCGGCTGCCGCGCCTGCTGCTCGACAAGCGCGGGGCGGAGGGCGTGCGCGATGCGCTTGACCTGATCCTTGGCGGGCGCAGCATCGACGCGGCGGCGGCGCGCAGCATCGGCGTGGTCGATGAGCTGGTCGACGCGGCGAGCGATGCACTGGCGCTGGCCCATGCGGCCGTACGCACCTTCGTCAAGCATGGCGCGGCCAGTCCGCTCGGTGCGGCCTTGGCCGCGCGCCAACGGCAGACCGAGACGTGGGAAAGCCGCGCGCCGGTGGATCTAGACGCGGTGCTGGAAGACGATTTCCTCCAGCGCATCCTGCGCCAGCTCGACTGGGCCGGGCGCGGCAAGGCGGGTGAGCGCGCGATCGAAGCGGTGCGCACTGGGCTGGAAGAGGGCATGGCGGCGGGCCTCGCACGCGAGGCGGCACTGTTCGCCGACGCCATTGTCGCCCCCGAGGGCGGCAAGACCGGCATCCGCCAGTTCATCGACAAGGTCAGCCCGCCGCTCCCGGTGCGCCGCGACGGCGTATGGACCGACTCCGAGCATGAAACACGGGCGCAAGCGCTGGAAGCGTCGGGCGACCTGCTGCCGGTTGGTGCGCCGTTCTATCCCGGCGTCACCGCGATCCCGGCATGGCAATATGCGTTCGGCATTGCCCGCGATCCCGACACCGGCGCGCCGCGCTTCGGCCCGCCTGCGACGCACGAGCGCGAGCTGATCGTCAAGGTGCCCGAACCGGCGCCCAACGAAGCCTTGCTCTACATGCTGACCAGCGAGGTCAACTTCAACGACATCTGGGCGCTTACCGGCATCCCGGTGTCGCCGTTCGACAGCCATGAGGAAGACGTCCAGATCACCGGCTCCGGCGGCATCGCGCTCGTCGCCGCGCTCGGCAGCGAAACGCGCGCCGAGGGGCGGATGAAGGTCGGCGATCTCGTGACCGTCTATTCGGGCACCAACGATCTGCTGAGCCCGCAAGTCGGCAACGACCCGATGTTCGCCGATTTCTCGATCCAGGGCTATGAGACCGAGACCGGCAGCCACGCGCAGTTCCTGACCGTGCAGGCGCCGCAGATGCACGCGATCCCACCCGATCTGACGCTCGAACAAGCTGGCAGCTATGTGCTCAATCTCGGCACGGTGGCGCGCTGCCTGTTCACCACCCTGCAGATCGCGCCGGGGCGGACGCTGTTCGTCGAGGGAGCCGCGACCGGTACCGGGCTCGATGCGCTGCGATCGTCGGTGCGCACCGGCCTGCAGGTGACGGGCCTTGTGTCGAGCCGCGAGCGCGCCGATTTCATCACGAGCCAGCAAGGGGCGACCGGCGCGATCGACCGCAAGGACCCGCGCTTCGCCGCGCTCTACACCGTCGTCCCCGAGGATGCCGACGAGGCACGCGCATGGGGGGCGGCAGGCGCGCCGCTGATCGAGGAATATCAGGCGCTCAACGGCGGCAAGCTCGCCGATTATGTCGTCAGCCATGCCGGCGAAACCGCCTTCCCGCGCAGTTTTCAGTTGTTGGCGGAAGGCGGGACGCTCGCCTTCTACGGCGCGTCGTCGGGCTATCACTTCAGCTTCATGGGCAAGCCCGGTGCGGCGTCGCCAGAGGACATGCTCCGCAAGGCGGGGCTTCGCGGCGGCGAAGCGGTGCTGATCTACTACGGCCCGCGCTCGACCGATTTGCTCGATGAGACGGGCTTGCAGATCATCGAGGCGGCGCGGCGCTTCAACGCGCGCAGCGTCGTCGCAACCACCACCGACGGCCAGCGCGAATTCCTGCAATCTTTGGGCCTCGAAGACGCGATCGAAGGAATCGTCAGTCTGGAGGCGATCCGGCGGCGCGAGGGGGCCAATTTCCTCTGGCCTGATACCATGCCGCGCCTGCCCGATTCAAAGCTCGACATCGAAGTCTTCAAGGCGGCAGTGCGCGATTATCAGGACCGGGTCATGAAGCCGTTCGGTTCGGCGGTCGGGAAAATCCTGCGCTCAGCCGACAATCCGCGCGGCAGCCCCGATCTGATATTCGAACGCCCAGGCCAGGATACGCTGGGCGTGTCGACCTCGCTGGTGAAGCCCTTCACTGGCCGCGTCGTCTTTGCCGAAGACCTGACCGGCCAGCGCTTCACTTTCTACGCGCCGCAGGTTTGGACCCGCCAGCGCAAGATTCTGATGCCGACCGCGTCGATTCTCGGCACGCATTTGTGCAACGCATACGAAGTCGCGCGGATGAACGACATGATCGCGGCGGGCTTGCTCGAAGTGACCGAGCCGAGCGTCGTGCCGTGGGAAGGCTTGCCGGAAGCGCATCAGTCGATGTGGGAAAACCGGCATGCGGGCGCGACCTATGTCGTCAACCACGCGCTGCCCGAACTCGGCCTGCGCAGCCGCGATGCCTTGCTTGAGGCTTGGGCGGCGAGTGAGAATGCTGGGGCGGGTGAATTACCTTAGCCCCTCCCCTTCAGGGGAGGGGTTGGGGTGGGGACTCTCCCCATATGCGACGGCTCGGTGAGACGGACAGCCCCCACCCCCAACCCCTCCCCTGAAGGGGAGGGGCTTGAGTTGAAAGCTAATCAAACCGGAGAGTAAGATGGCCAAGGCGACGACCACATTAGCTCCAACCGCCACCGGCAGGCTGGCGGGCAAGATTGCCGTCGTCACGGGGGCGGCAGGCAACCTCGGCGGGCATATCGTGCGCCATTATCTGGCCGAGGGCGCGACCGTGGTGATGACCGGGCGCACCCCTGCCCGCACCGGTGCCGCCGCAGAAGCGATTCGCGCCGAGACGGGCGTCGGGCCCGAACGGCTGGCGACGGTGGCGCTCGACGGCGGCGATCCGGAATCGGTGCGCGCGGCAATTGCCGATATCGTCAAGCGCTTCGGTCGCATCCACGTGTTGGTCAACAATGCCGGATCGGCGGGCCCCAAGGCACCGCTCGAAGCGCTACCGGTCACCGCCGAGGACTTGGCTGCACTTCAGGCCGCAGGCTCGACCGATAGCGAGACCGTCGGCGATGCGATCCGCAACATTTTCGGCGTCGCGTGGAACGTGTCGCGCGCGGCTGCTTCGGCCATGGGCGAGGGCGGTTCGATCATCAACGTCTCGACGATCTTCTCACGCACGCCCTATTACGCCCGCACGGCCTATGTCGTGCCCAAGGCCGCGATGAATGCCTTTTCGCGCGAATTGTCCTTGGAACTCGGCCCGCGCGGCATTCGCGTCAATCTCGTCTTCCCCGGCCCGATCGAGAGCGAGCGCATCCGCAGCGTGTTCGCGACGATGGACCAGATGCGCGGCGACGAAGCCGGCACCACGGCGACGCAATTCTTCGACATGATGTCGCTCGAACGCGCAACCGGCGGCAATGCCAAGGCCAAGACTTTCCCGACCCCTGCCGACATCGCCACCACGTGCGTTTTCCTGGGCAGCGACGAATCGGCGGCGCTCAACGGCCATGATTTCGAAGTCACGCATGGCATGACCGTGCGCAAGGAAGAGCGCTCGACCTATCTCTCCCGCCCGACGATGCGGTCGATGGACGGCGCGGGGCTCGCGGTGCTGATCGCAGCGGGCGACGGCTGGGAAGAAGCGCTCGAGATGGCGCGCATCCAGATCGCGTGCGGCGCGCAAGTGCTGCTCGGCCTCACCCGCCAAGCCGATGTCGCGATTGCGCAGGCGCGCGCCAAGGCTGAGGATGTCGGCGACAAACTCAGTATCATCCGCTTCAACCGTACCGAACCGGCAGCGATGGAGGCCGCGCTCGAAGCCTATACCAACGACAATGCGCCAATCACGGCCGCCGTGTTCATGCCGGTACTGGGGCCAGGCGAGCTGGTCGGCGATCTCGTCGATGCAAGCGACGAAGACGTGACCAGCTTCATGGACGTCGAGCTGGCGGGCAGCATCGCGCTCGCCCGCACGCTCAGCCGGTACTGGAAGCGGCACGACAATCTGCTGCAGGAGCCGCGCTTCGTCTTCCTCACCAACCCGAGCGACGGCAAGGGCGATGTCTATGCGCAGATGCTGCGTGCGAGCGTAGAACAGCTCATCCGCATCTGGCGCGACGAATCGGAGATCGACGTCGCGCATGGGCGGCGGCGGCAGGCCGAATGGGGCAACCAGATTGTCCGCTTCACCAATGCCGAAGCCGAAAATACGCGCTTCACCGCCGGCCACGCCGCGCGCATCCTGCTGAAAGAGAGCAAGATCCGCGAAGTCACGCTCTACGTGCCCGCCAGCATCGGCGACGCGACCGGATCGCGCAAGGCGATGCCGGGGTTCAGCGAGAACATCACGGGCTTACATCTCGGCAAGGTCGCGCTCATCACCGGCGGGTCGGCGGGGATCGGCGGCCAAGTCGCGCGGCTGCTCGCGCTCGCGGGCGCCAAGGTGATGATGGTCGCCCGCCGCGACAGTGAACTCGCAGTGGCGCGCGCGCGGATCGTGTCGGAGCTGGAGGACATCGGTTTCGCGGGCGTCGAGCGCCGCGTGCAGACGCTCGCCAATGTCGATGTCAGCAATTTCGAGTCGCTCAAAGGCGCGGTCGACGCGACGCTGAAAGCCTTTGGCCGGATCGATTATCTGATCAACAATGCCGGGGTCGCGGGCGCCGAGGACATGGTCGTCGACATGAGCGTCGATGCCTGGAACTACACGCTCGATGCCAATCTGGTGTCGAACTATTTCCTGATGCACCATGTCGTGCCGCTGATGAAGGCACAGGGCTCGGGCTATATCCTCAACGTCTCGTCCTATTTCGGCGGCGAGAAATATCTCGCGGTCGCTTATCCCAATCGCGCCGACTATGCCGTGTCGAAATCGGGCCAGCGCGCGATGGTCGAGAGCATGGCGCGCTACCTTGGACCCGAAGTCCAGTTCAACGCGATCGCCCCCGGCCCGGTCGATGGCGACCGCCTTGCAGGGACCGGCGGCAAGCCGGGGCTGTTCGAGCGGCGCGGCAAGTTGATTCTTGAGAACAAGCGGCTCAACGCGATCCATGCCGCTTCGGTGAAGGCCTTGCGGCGCGGGGTCCGCGTTGAGGCTTTGCTGACCCGCCTCGCGCGCAACGACACAGTGCGGATGTCGCACGACACCAACAACCCGCGCGAGATCCGCGACCTCGCGCTCGCCTGCGCGCGCGAGGGTGACGGCGTGTGCACTTGGGACCAGTATCTGCTGACCCCGCCGATTGCCGCTGCGCTCGTCTCGCGGTTGCGCAAAGGGGGCTATTTCCTCGATTCGCCCGGCTGGGCCGACCGGCCTGATACCGAGGAAGCCAACAGCAACTGGCTGCTCCGCACGCCGCCTGCCGACAAGCCGTTCCTGCCGGCTGAAAAGATCGCGATCGAGGCCAAGAAAGTCGGCGGCGGCGTGCTGTCGAAGCTCCACCTCGGTAAGATGCCGACCGAAACCGATGTCGCCCAGGCGACCGTCTTCTTCCTCGCCGACCGTGCCGTCTCGGGCGAAACTTTCATGCCCTCGGGCGGCCTTAGCGTCGAGCGCTCGACCACCGAGCGCGAATTGTTCGGCAGCCCGAAGGCCGAACGGCTCGAGGCGATGCGCGGCAAGACCGTCTGGATCATTGGCGAGCATCTCGTCGACTATATCGCCGAAACGGTGCGGGCGTTCGTCAACGACTGCAACGTGGCGCGCGTGGTGCTGATCACCAGGTCGGCGGAGGGCTATGCCGCGCTCAAGGCCGAGCTGGCCGATCTGCCCGATGCCGATCTGCCCTCGATCGTCGCCGAAAGCGGCATCGAAGCCGCGATGAATGCCGCGCTGCTGCAATGGGGCCGCCCGACAACGATCCTGTCGACGCCATTCGAAGCCTTGCCGCAGCGGCTGTTCGACCTCGACGCGCCGCTGTCGCCCGATGAGTTCCGCCAGCTTGTCGCCGACAATCTCACCAATCACTTCCGCGTCGCGCGCAAGGCATCGCTTTACGACGATTGCCAGCTCGTGCTTGCCTCGCCCGATGTCGCGATGGGCGACAAGAGCCCGGCCTTCGCGCTCGCCAATTTCATCAAGACGACGCTCCACGCTTTCACGGCAACGCTCGCGGTCGAAAATGAGCGGCTGGTGCATGACGTGCCGGTCAACCAGGTCAACCTGACCCGCCGCGTCCAGTCGGAGGAGCCGCGCGACCTCGACGAGCATCTCGAAGAAGTGAAGCGCTTTGCCCGCGCAGTGCTGCTGCTCGGCGCGCCGCTGCCCGATGCCGAGGATTCGCGGTACCGTGCGCGCATCTATCGCGGCATGGCGATGACGGTTTGACGGAAGCGCGCATGCACTATCTTCCCTTTGAAAAAGCGATCGAGCTGCTCGACAAGAACGCCGTCCAACTGCGTCGCGACGGCGCGCATGAGACTGAAGCGCGGCAGATGGAGGAACGCGCGCAGCGGCAGCTCGCGCACCTTTATAGCCAGTTGACGCCGTGGCAGCGCGCCCAAGTCGCGCGTCACCCGGCGCGGCCGCATTTCAGCCATTTCGTGGGCGGGCTGTTCGCCGATTTCATGCCGCTGGCGGGTGACCGCGCCTTTGCCGATGATCAGGCGCTGATCGGCGGGCTCGCCAAGTTTCAGGGCCGGTCGGTGCTGGTGATGGGGCATGCCAAGGGCGAGGATACCACCAGCCGCCTCAAGCATAATTTCGGGATGGCGCGGCCCGAGGGTTATCGCAAGGCGATCCGGCTGATGGATCTGGCCGACCGCTTCGGGTTGCCGGTGATCACTTTGGTCGACACGCCGGGCGCGTTTCCCGGACTCGATGCCGAAGAGCGCGGTCAGGCCGAAGCCATCGCGCGCTCGACCGAGCGCTGCCTGTCGCTCGGCGTGCCGATGATCGCGATCATCACCGGCGAGGGTGGATCGGGCGGCGCGGTGGCGATCTCCTCCGCCGACCGCGTGCTGATGTTCGAACATTCGGTCTATTCGGTGATCTCGCCCGAAGGCTGCGCCTCGATCCTGTGGCGCAGTGCCGATCATGCGGGTGAGGCCGCCGAAGCGATGCGGATCACCGCTGCCGACTTGCTGCGGCTCGGCGTGATCGACCGGATCATCTATGAACCCGCCGGCGGCGCGCACCGCGACCACGCGCTCACGATGCGCCGCACCGCCACGGCAATCGCCGAAGAACTCGC
>JAIETY010000141.1 GCA_019744885.1 Sphingomonas sp. | reverse complement strand
AATCCGAAGTTCATCGTCGCGAACACTTCCGACCATCGATATTGCTGTACCGATCAGCGCGACCCGACGCAGGCGGGCTGGTCAATCGACGGCGGTAAGACCTGGACCGAGTTCGCCAGCTTCCCGCAGATCGACGCATCGATCAATCCCGACAATCCGACGATCCGGCTCGGTTATCCCCACCAGCGCTTCGGCTTTGGCGACATGGCGGTCGCGGCGAACAACATCGACAATATCATGTGGCTGTCGAGCTGGAACCGTCAGCCCGCCTATACGCTCAATCGCGGCGCTACATGGAATATCGTGCGGCTGCCGGGCGAAGTGAACAGCGAGTATAACTCGCACTTCGGCAATTATCTCAACCGCAAGGTGCTCGTCGCCGATCGCGTGCTCGCGTCGACTTTCTATTACTACAATGCGGACGGCACCAACATTCGGGGCGTGTGGCGCACGAGCGATGGCGGCAAAACGTGGAGCCGGGTGTTCGAGGGCGCGATCACCAATTTTTCAGTGTTCAATGCGACGCTGGGGTCGGTGCCGGGCAAGGCGGGGCATTTGTTCTTCACGCCCGGCCAACTCCAAGGTGACCCCGACATCGCGCTCAAGCGATCGGTCGACGGCGGCGCAACCTGGACCGATGTGCCCGGCGCCTCGCGCATCCATGCCTTTGGTTTCGGCAAGCCGCAGTTTGCCGGCGGCTATCCGACGATCTTCATCGCCGGGACTGTCGGCGGCAAATATGGCATTTATCGCTCCACCGACGAAGGCGCGACGTGGCAGTCGATGGGCTTCCCCAACAACAGCCTCGATACCGTGCGCGCGATCGACGGCGACAAGAATGTGTTCGGCCGCGTGTACATCGGGTTCGCCGGATCGGGCGCCACTTATGGCGACATGAAGTAACAGGCGATCGAGGCGGCCTGCCGGGCCGCCTCGATATAAACTCGGGCGCATCACCCAAGTGGGGGTGCGCCCGTCCTTTTGCTGGTCGGCGCCACGCGAAGACAAGTGAATTTCAACGCGTTGACGCTCCCGCTTCTTAAAGGCAAGCAATCAAGCGAGCGACTTGGCGGGATGCGCACATGGGCTTGGCGATTGAAACACTTGGCCTTGTAAAGCGCTTCGGCCCGACAACCGTGCTCCACGGGGTCGATCTCGCCGTGCCGGAGGGCTGCGTTTACGGCTTTCTCGGCCCGAACGGGGCGGGCAAGAGCACGACGATGCGGGCACTGCTCGGGCTGATCCGCGCCGATGCCGGGACTATTCGCTTATTGGGGCATGATTTGCGGCGGGATCGGCGCGCGGCGCTCCGCCATGTCGGTGCGCTGATTGAGCAACCGGCGCTTTATGATCATCTAAGCGGCACCGATAACCTGCGCTTGACCCGCATTATGCTTGGCCTGCCGTCTGGCGAAGAGGGGCGGGTGCTGGAAGTGGTGGGGCTGACGCAGGCTGGGCGCAAGCTGGTCGGCAGCTATTCGCTCGGCATGAAGCAGCGGCTTGCGATTGCCCGCGCGATCATGGGCACACCTCGGCTTCTGCTGCTCGACGAGCCGACCAATGGGCTCGACCCCGACGGCATTATTGCGATGCGCGACCTGATCCGCGATCTGCCCAATCGCATCGGCGGCACGGTGTTCGTGTCGAGCCATTTGCTGGTAGAAATCGAACAGACTGCGAGCGTGGCCGGGCTGATGCAGGGCGGTCGACTCGTGCTGCAAGACAAGGTTTCGGCGCTGCTGGGCGCTCAGAGCATCTTGCGCGTGACAGTGGACGACCCCGTTCGCGGCGCTGAGGTGCTCGCGGCGATGGGCCTGCGTGGCGCCGTGATCGAGGGGGCTGCGCTTGTCATGCCGATCGCCCGAGACGATCCGGCGCTGCCGGCGGCGATCAACCGCGCGCTGGTGGAAGCGGGGCTTGCGGTCTCGGCCCTCGAACGCGAACGGCCCAATCTCGAGCAAGTGTATCGTCGAGCGACCATACAGCCGCTGGCGGCGGTGGCATGATGCGTGTGTTGTGGGTGGAAGTCCGCAAGCTCGGCGGGTCGCTGGCGTTGCTGCTGCTGGTGACCGTCCCTGCCTTGCTGAGCCTGATTGTTTTGCTGGCGATGATCGCCAATCGCCGCCAACCGACGTGGCGCGCGATTTTCTTCGATTTCGCGTTCCCGATCTGGGCATTTTTCCTGCTGCCGATGGCCGTGACGGCGCTGGCGACATTGCTTGGCAATATCGAGCATCGTTCGGCCATGTGGGATCATTGGCTGGCGCTGCCTATTGCGCGCTGGCGGATATTCGCCGCCAAGCTCGTGGTGGCGCTTGGCGCGATGGCGGCGATGACGCTGCTGATGGCAGGCTTCACCCTCATCGCCGCCGCGCTTGGCGGGGCGGTGAGCGGGCGGCCACCGGTCGGGCCGCTCGATTGGGCGGCGATCGGGCGGAGCGCGCTGCTGATCACGGCGAGCGCCTGTTGCTTCACCTGCCTCCAGCTTTGGGTGGCGTTGCGCTTTTCGAATTTCGTGGTGTCGCTCGGCTTTGGCATCGGCGGCACGCTGATCGCGATTGCGGTGACGATGACACGCTCGACCCAGGCCGATTATTTTCCCTGGGTGTTACCGCTGCGCGTGTTGCTCAGCGCTGATCCGTGGCAGCCAGCGATCGCGGGTTTGGCCGGCGGCATGGTCTGCGCGGTGGCCATGGTGGCGGCGCTCCAGCGCACACGCTGAGATGGCGCGCATAGGTCAAGTAAATGCCGGTAAACTTCATTTGAACCATCAAAATAATATTCCCTTCGACTTCCGACAGGCGTAGCATCTCTCCAGTCAAGCAAGGAGGGGTTACCTGTTATGACACACATCCTACAGAATCGCCTGTTGCTCTGGGCAATGCCGTTGCCAGTAACGCTGCTGGTCGCGGGCGTTGCGCTGGTTAACCAATCGCCGGGCGAGGCGCGGCCGGTCGCGACAGCGCCGGTCTGGCCGAGTTGCCCCAGTCCGGCGGCAATTCCGGCGGGCTATGACTATCCGCAAAGCGCCAAGACGATCGAAGGCTGGGTCGCCAGTAATAATTTGCCGCGCGCGCGCCAGCATGGCTGGAACATTTGGGCGGCGCTCAACAGCGCGGCGGGGACCAAGTCGGTCTGGCAAAGCTGGTGCACCGAGACGCAGGCGTTCAGCCCGCTCGATCCGCGCGGGCGTTCAGCGAAGCTCGCAGTTGCAGTAACGCCCGCCGAGCCGACGCGGCCAATGCGCAAGTTCAAGCTCGACAATGGCCCGACCGCGGGCAGCGAGCCGATCAACTTCCCCGTGTCGCCGGTCTATAATGTCCCGGCGCCGGTCGCGGCGCGCTACAAGGGCACGCGGTGCCTGCAAGCCAATGGCGAACTCGCCAACGGCGCGACGCTCCAGAACAATGGCGACGTGATGATTGCGGGCGTGATCTACAACAAGCCTGGCTTTGACTGGATCCGCGGCAAAGAGCTTTACCGCCAATCGACGCTCAACGGCCTCGTCCCGCCGGCGGGTCAGACGCGGCAGATTCCGCCAATGCCGGTCGGCACGATAGCGCTCAAGCCGATGCTGTGGCCGGTCAAGCGCAGCGGCTTCACGGCGCTGCCGGTGTGGGACAGCCCGACGTCCGATAACGGCGTCTATTCGGGGTTTGAAATCCAGAGCCAATGGCCGCGCGCGGTGGCGGTGACGCCGACGCCGCAATCGACCTTGGTGCCGTCGAGCGTCAGCTTCCTCTATGGCGTCACCATGGCCAACAGCGCGGGCCAGCAAGTGCCGCTGGGGCCGAACACCTATCAGCGGCCAAAAGTGGTCGGGCTCAACCAATTCTACCACTATCAGCCTAATCTGAAGACGATGGACCTGTGCGACCGCGCGCTGCTCGACGCGTCTTCCTATTATGCCAATGGTCGGTTGTTCGAGCAGGGCGATTATCTCGCGCTCGTGGCGATGCATTTGCAGACCAAGGAACAGGCAGCGTGGACCTTTCAGTCGGTGTGGTGGCATGATCGCCCGAATGTCGGCCCCTATGCCGCCGATCGCCCCGCCATCCCGCAGGCGCGCGGGCCGTGGCAGCATTATCTGATGACCTCGACTTATGGGATGCCCGCCGTGCCGGGCGGCTCAACCTGGCCGATCGCCTATAATCCCTATATCGAGCTGGCGGCGGCGCATCCGATCAAGACCAATTGCATGAACTGCCACCACCGGTCGGCATGGCCTGCCGATTCGAACGAATATCAGGCGCCGGGTGGGCCGGGGGCGCTCGATATCTACAAGCTCGATAACCCGGTGCTGGCGGGCAAGGTTCAGGTCGACTCGCTCTGGTCGATCAGCGACCGCGCGATCAAGCCGAGCACCAAGCCGGTCGGGACGCGCTGAGCGCACGCGGTCGGCTTGGCCTGAACCCCCAACCGGGCGCATCACCGGGGGAGTGATGCGCCCGCCCGTCTCAGCGCTTGGGCATGGGGGGAGTGGCTGAGGCGAGATAGCTGATGATCGCCGCGCGCTTCTGAGCGTCGGGTATCGTCAGATACATTTTGCTGCCGGGGGCCAGTTTTTGCGGCGCCTGCAGCCATTGGTCGAGCCGTGCCGGGGTCCAGACGCCCGCGAGCCTTTTGATCGCGGGCGAATAGGCATAGCCGGGGGCGGTCGCGATGCGCCGACCAACGACGCCGCGATGCGCCGGGCCAATGCGGTTGGCGTCAAGCAAATGGCAACCGCCGCATTTGCCCTCGTACAGAGCCTTGCCGTCGGTTGCCTGCGCAAACGCGGGTGCCGGGAGCAGTAGCGCAAGCGCAAGCGCCACTGCTCCCTTCAGTCCCGCACGGATAGAGGCGCCAGTCACAACGCCTTAGCCGAACAGATACGCATTCGTCGGCACGCTATTGCCGAGCGCGCCGTTGAGCACCGCCCAATGCACGGCCTCGTCGGTCGAAAGTTGCGCGAAAAGCAGGGCGATCTTCTTGTCTTTCAGTGCGGCGATCTGCCCGACATAGGCGTTGGTTGCGCCCTGCTCGAGCCCAGCCGCAAGCTTGACGACGTCGCCTTCAGTCTTCAGTGCGCCGAGATTGAGTTCCTTCACATATTCGCCGTCGCTCTTGGGCTCGACCGGCTTGCCGCCCATACCGGCGATCAGCTTGGCGAGCGAGTCGCGATGGGCGTCGTGGTGGCCTTTGAAGTTAAGGGCGACTTTGAGCGTGCCGGGGCTCAGCAGCCCGCTGCCGCCAGCCAAGCGATAAGCGGCAATGCCTTCATGCTCGAGCGCGAGCGCGCCCTGCAAAATGCCGAGGTCGTTGGCACCGTGCACCACCGCATGCTTTTTGACGGCTGCAGCCGTTGCCGGCCCATCAAGAAAAGCGAGCGCGGTCATGCCAGCAGCAGCAATACCGACTTGATTCAGAAACAGGCGGCGCGGCGGCATCGTGTCGGTGGGATTCGTCGTCATGGTGGTCTCCATCGGATGCACTGGCGCGGATCGCAGTGCAGGGGGTAGTGGCAAGGGACGCTTTTACGGGCGACCCGGCGGTGGGAATGACTGAGCGGCGCAGTGACTAACGCCACGGCTGCGCGGGCCCGGCAATCGACGCGGCGACAATAGGCCGTTTGGGCAATGTCTATCGGACGGGACGCAATTCAGCTCGCTCTGTCGTCGCGCGCTAGCCTTGTCGGTGAGTGCCCGAAGCGTTCGGTAAAGGCGCGCGTGAAGGCGGCGGCCGACTGGAAGCCGACTTGAGTCGCGACCTGCTTGACCGGCGTCTTGTGCCGATTGAGCAAGTATAGCCCCCGCTGCAAGCGCCATTCCGTAACGTAGCTCATCGGTGACGATCCCACGAGGTCGCGGAAGCGTTCGGCAAAGCGGCTGCGCGACATCGCGACCGCGCTGCCCAGCCGCTCGACCGTCCACGGGGCAGCGACATCATTGTGGATCAGCGTCAGCGCATGGCCGATGTGTGGATCGGTTACCGCCGTGATCAGCCGCCCCAGCTCGGGCGCCTTGGCGGTCGCCGCGCGCATCACTTCGATGAACAGCACTTCGGACAAGCGGCTGACAGATGCCGCGACGCCGGTTTCGTCGGCGAACATCCGGCGCACGATCAGTCGCACGACATCGTCGAGCATCGGTTGCGCTGCGCGTTCGGCCGCGGTGATGTGGAGCAGGTCGGGCACGGCGTGGAGCAGCGGGTGATCGGCGCCCGTTGCAAAGCCGAAATGGCCGCAAACAAGCTGGCACCCGCTGTCGGCAGGCCCGTCACCGAGGACGAATGGCCCCTGGCCGGTGAAGCCCGCCGCCACAAAGGCGTCTTCGAGCGGCATGCCGACATGGCAGGCCGCGCTCGACAACAGATGCGGGCTGCCATTGGGCACCAGCACCAGATCGCCGGGCTTCAACACGACATGGGTGCCGTCGTCCAGCGAGACATGGCACTCGCCCTGGACGATCAGGTGAAAGCGCGCGGCGCGCTCGAATTGCGGCACTTGCACGCCGAAGGGCGGTCGAAAGTCAGTGCGGAAATAGAGCGCCGCCTTGAGGTCGATCGTGTCGAGAATATCGCTGAGGACGTCCTTCATGTTTGGCCCCTCCTGACTGGGATGGATAGCGCAATTCGGGCGGCGGGGACAGGCGCCGCCCGGATCGCGGGCGGTTACAGGCTGGCGACGGGCTGGTCGGCGATCGTCACCCAAGCGGTATCGGCCTTGGCAACCGCACCGGCGACATCGGCGAGGAAAGCCGCGTGGATTTCCTGGTTGAGATTCAGGTGCAAACGGCCATCGGCGATCTTGTAGATCGTCGGATCGCCATCGAACTTCTTGGCGACCGACGCGCCATAGGCACAAAAGCCGCCGAAGCTGGGCAGATAGCGCGCGGGGTTGGCCGTGAAGATCTCGGCATTGGCGGCATCGGCGAAATAATAGGTCGCGCCATCGTGCACGACGGCGAATTCGGCGCTGCCCACGATCGGGCTCGTGCCCTGCGTGTAGCTCACGACGTCATAGCCGCGCATCGCAAGTGGGGTTCCGGTGGCAACAAGGCCGGTCGAAAGATTGAGGTTCTGGGTCATTGGTCAGGCTCCTTTGAGTGCGCAGACCGGACCATTCCGGCTGCCCCGCTCAGATGGGGCAGATCGGACGATATGTATATATGAGCGCATTAAATTGGGATCAAAGGCGATATCTGTGGGACGATATGCAAATTTATACGGTATCCATCACCGCATTCACCGCAATGCCCCAGCCCTTCAGCCTTGTTGAGCGCACTTCAGCATTCATCTCCGGCTCGAATCGCTCGACTGTCCCCCGCATCGCGCTCGCCTCCTCCAGCCCGCTGAACAGCCCGCAGCCGACGCCCGCCAGCATCGCCGCACCCTGCGCGGTCGTTTCCGCAAAGGCGGGGCGCTCGACCGGGATGGCGAGGATGTCGGCCATGTCCTGCGCCATCCAATTATTGGCGACCATGCCGCCGTCGATCCGCAAGCTCGCCCAGTCGACGCCGTCGGCGGCAAAGGCATTCTTCAGGTCATTCGCCTGATGCGCCATCGCCTCCAGTGCCGCCCGGACGATATGCGCGCGGGTGTTGGTGAAGCTGAGACCCGAGATGGCCGCGCGTGCCTCGGGCTGCCACCACGGCGCGCCAAGGCCGGAGAGGGCAGGGACGAGGTAGACGCCACCATTATCGGCCACGCTACGCGCGATGGCCTCGGTCTCGGCTGCGGTGCCGATCAGGCCGATAGCGTCGCGCAGCCATTTGACCAGGCTGCCGGCAACGAAGACCGATCCTTCGAGCGCATAGGCGCGCTTGCCGCTGAGTTGCCACGCGACGGTCGACAGCAGGCGGTGGTGCGACACGGGCGGGATCGCGCCTGCTTGGGTCAGGATGAAGGCGCCGGTGCCAAAGGTCGCCTTGGTCTCGCCGGGCTTCAGGCAGGCCTGGCCGATCGTCGCCGCCTGCTGGTCGCCGGCCATGCCGCAGATCGGGATGGCGGTGCCGAACAAGGTGGTTTCGCCGAATCGCCCGGCGCAATCGACGATCTCGGGCAGCGCGGTGCGGGGGGCGCCGAACAGGTCGATCAGGCCATCGTCCCAGCCGCCGCTGCCGATTGCCATCAGCGCGGTGCGGCTGGCGTTGGTCGCGTCGGTGATGTGCAGGCCGCCGGTCAATTTCCACACCAGCCAGCTCTCGACGGTGCCGACCGCGAGCCGGTCGCCCGCCTCTGCGAGCTGGGGCCAGTGGCGTAGTGCCCAGCCGATCTTCGACCCGGAAAAATAGGGATCGAGCAGCAGCCCGGTCTTGGCTTGCACGACGGCTTCGTGTCCGGCCTCTTTGAGCGCGTGGCAATCACCGGCGGTGCGGCGGTCCTGCCAGACGATCGCGGGCGCGAGCGGTTCGCCGGTCGCCTTGTCCCAGAACACCACCGTCTCGCGCTGGTTGGTGATGCCGATCGCGGCGATTCGATCCGCCCCGCCGACGCGCTCGATCACCGCGCGCGTTACTGCCAGCGTCCGCGCCCAGATCTCGGCGGCGTCATGCTCGACCCAGCCGGGTTGCGGATAATGCTGCGTCAGTTCGGCAGCTTCGGTGGCGAGGCAGCGACCGTCGGGCGCGAATGCCATCGCCCGGGTGGAGGTCGTGCCTTCGTCGATGACGAGTATCGTTTCGGTCATGCAGCCACGCTAGCCGGGATTACAAATCAGGGGAATGCGGCTAGTGAGGACCGTCAAGGAGCAAGACGTGGACGGTCCGATCGACAGGAACGAGGCAGCGGCACCAATGGGCACGGGCGGCGGCAGCGCGCCCCATCCCGCAGCTGCGCCCGCGCCGCCGTCCGGGGTTAGCGAGACCGAGGAAGTCACCAACCGGCGCGACCGGCTGCTCGCGTCGCTGACGCTGATCGCCGGAGTCGGACTGGTCATCGCGCTGCCCTTTGCCCTGAAAGCGGGCGCCGAATTCTTCCTGCCGGTGACGGCGGCGCTGGTGATCGCGGTGGCGCTGGTGCCGATCCTCGAATGGCTCGAGCGCCGCCGCATTCCGGCGCCGATTGCCTCGCTGATCTGCGTGGTCGGCTTCCTCGGCGTCGCCAATATCGTGCTGGCGGCGATCATTGTGCCCGCGGTGCAGTTTTTCCGGCTGTTGCCCGAACGCATCGGGCGGATTCAGATGAACCTGAAGCCGCTGCTCGAATTCTACACCAGTATCGAAAAATATGTCGACAAGACCGCGATGCGGCTTGCGGCTGGCTCGGCCAAGAATGTCGCCGATGCCGCGCAGGCAACCGCCGTACCGCCGCGCTCCTTGGTTGAGCTGGTCGCGATGTCGGCGCCGAGCGTCTTCATCCACATCTTCTTCGGCACGCTGATCGTCTATTTCTTCCTGAGCGGCTGGACCCGGCTGCGGCGCCAGACCATCACCTCGCGCGCGAGCTTTGACGGCGCGCTCGCGACCGCGCGGGTGATCCAGGATGTCGTCGACGACACGTCATCCTATCTGGGCACGATTACCGTGATCAATCTCGCGCTTGGGCTGGTGATCGCGGTCGCGCTGTGGATCATGGGCATGCCCTATCCGCTGATGTGGGGCGGCATCGTCGCGCTGCTGAATTATGTCCCTTATTTTGGGCCGATTGTGGCGGCGATGCTGCTGGGGCTGGGCGGATTAATGGTGTTTGCGGACCCGGGCGTCGCGCTGGTGCCCGCGCTGATCATGATCGGGGCGCATCTGCTCGAAGCCAATGTCATCACCCCGCTGGTGGTCGGGCACCGGTTGACGATCAACCCGATCATGATCCTGATCTCGATCAGTTTCTGGGGCTGGGTGTGGGGCACGCCGGGGGCGCTCTTGGCCGTGCCGCTGCTGATCATCCTGCAGACGGTTTTGGGCGCGGCAGGCAAGCCCGACATCGCCGGTTTCCTGTTCGAACACGGCACGCTCGACCAACGGCGCCAGCGCAGCGCGGCGGGTCCACAGGCACCGCGTTGATGGCGGTTGACAGGGTGAAGCCGCTCGCTTAGTTGCCGCGCCTCACGCTTCGCAAGCGGGTGTAGCTCAGTTGGTTAGAGCGCCGGCCTGTCACGCCGGAGGTCGCGGGTTCGAGCCCCGTCACTCGCGCCATGCGCCTGACTTCGGTCAGACCCCCCTTCACCGCCAGCGCCCCGTCTCGATCCATTTGAGCAGCGGGCCGAGCGGCAAAATCCACACCACACCCGTCACCAGATAGAAAAGCGTCTGCGCCAGAATCGGCCAGCCGCCGACGGTGCCCGACAGGCTGGCGACCACGCCTGCCCAGATCGCGATCAGCGCGATGATCATCAGCGCACCGACAGGCTTGCGCCAGCTTGGGGTCATAGGGAGTCAGGTCCAATCCACTCGCGTTCCGTTACAATGGCGTGGAGCGCGATGTCCCACGCGTCAACCGGGACCTTGGGGACTTGCTGCACCGACCAGGCAACGCCGATCCGTAAAGCATCGGGCAAGGCGGCAAAGGCGCGGTCGTAATAGCCCGCACCCTGACCGAGCCGGTTCAAGGCAAGGTCGAACGCGACCAGCGGCGTCAGGATCATGTCGGGCACCAGTTCGGGCGCATCGGACGCAGGTTGGCGCAGACCAAAGGGGCCGGCGACCAGCGGATCGCTTGGCGTCCATGCGAGGAAGCGCATCGGCGCGGCGCGGTTGGTGACATGCGGCATCGCGATCCGCCAGCCGAGTGCCAGCGCGCTCTCGACGATTGGCGTTGGGTCGATCTCGCCCCCGATCGGCAGATAGCTTGCGATGATGCCGGACCGGGCAAGCCGCGCGCGCAGGACCGTCGGGACGGCCAGTGCTGGCCCGTCATCCGTCATCCTTAGCCTGCGCATGTGCGCGCGCAGCCTCGCCTTGTCCTCAGCGATCATCGTCGAGCCTCGCGGGCGGCATCATGGGGGTGTGGCGGGACCACCATGGGTCGGTTGCTAGAATATCCTCTGACGCCTGTAACGTCAGGTGGGGACCATTTTCTCAGACCAGGATCTGCGAAGGGACAGCCCCCTTGGATGATGATATCGCCTCAGGGATGTTCGCTAAGCTCGTACCGGGCAGTTCCCGCCACTTCCCTATCTAGGCGTTCGGCGCGTCTTGCTCAAGGGCTGTCGCCAAAGCTTCGAGGCGATCGGCAAGCTGGCCAAGCAACGGGTGTTCGCCGGTCGGCGCGCGCGCTTCGGCATCGTTGAGCGCGTCAGCAAGCATCAGCGCAATCAGCAGCATCGTGCGTTCGCCATTGACGCCGCCCGATGCGCGCTGCGCCGCGTCCCAGCGCCCCGCGACCAGCTTGCCGAGCCAGATCAGATGCGCTTCCTGGCCATCGGCACAGCCGACGCGGTGATCGCGATCGCCGATGCGGAGCGTGACTTCGGCCATCAGCCGCGCGCATCCGCAAGCAGCTTGTCGAGGGCTTCGATCGCTTCGCCCATCCGCGCGCGGAGTGCCGTGTGGCGGCGGGCAAGCGCCTGGTGCGCGCCGGTGCGCACCGCAACCGCTGTATCGATTCGGGTGAGTGCGCGGTCGATCCGCGCGGCCGCCGACAGGTTTTCCTCCGCCATTTTTTCTCGATAGCACGCTCTCACGCGGCGGCAAGCGCTCGCAAAAGCGTGCGGGAGATCGGTGCGCCTTTGTGTCGCCGCCTCAGGCGTCTGGCCCGGGTTCGGCAGCCGCGCCGGTGCGCAGCAAATCGATCGTCCGTCGCTCGAAATCCTGAGGTGCCAGCGCCGCCTGCGCCAGCGTTGCGCGATTGATCGCCAGCGTGACGCGGCCATTGGCGAGCATCATCCCCTCGTCACACGATGTCGCGAGCGTGCCAAGATCGTGCAGCGCGGTCAGCAGCGTCAGCCCGCCATCGACCAGCGACCGCAAGGCGAGGCGAAGGTCGAATGCAGCCACGGGATCGAGCCAGTTGAAGGGCTCATCGAGAATGACCAGTGGCTGACCGCCCGCAAACGCCAGCGTGATCGCAACTCGCTGGCGCATCCCGGCTGAACAGTCGCCAACCCATCGGTCCAGTAGCGGGTCGATTCCGAGCGCCGTGCCGACCGGGCCAAGGCGCTCGCGCACCGCATCGACCTCGCCGCCAACGAGCCGGAGCAAGTCGCGGACTCGCAACGTATCAGGAAGGCGATCGGCCGGGGGCGCGAACCCGAAA
>JAIETY010000030.1 GCA_019744885.1 Sphingomonas sp. | reverse complement strand
GCATGGGCAACCTCAATATGGGCAACCTCAATATGGGCAACCTCAATCGGCGTCGCGCGATCGGCGCGGCGCTCGGCGCGGGCGGGCCGCTCGATCCGCTGCACGCGCATGAGCCGGACACCGTCGGTCGCTGGCTGGAGGCAGCAGACGCACCCGACGGCCAGCTACATCGTCTCACCCTCGCCTCGGCTGATCCCGACGACCTGACGCTACGGCAGGCGCGCCAGCTCGCACTCGCCGACCGGGTCTATCACGCAACCGACGCGCCGCCCGCGATTCTCGACCGCGCACGCGCCGATGCCGAGCGTATCGCCGCCGCCGCCCCGGCGACACCGCCGCCGGGCATTTCGATCGAAGTGGTGATGGCATGAGCGGTTTTGCTTACTGCGTGCAGCATGATGAGGTTATGAAGCTCACCCCGCGCGAAGCGGTCGACCATCAGTCCGAGCTTGTCTGGATTCACCTCACCGAAAGCGACACCGAAGCGCAGGCGTGGCTGATCGGCGAGGCCGATTTGCCCGACTATATCGTCGAATCGCTGACCGCGACCGAAACCCGCCCGCGCTGCGACCAGATCGGCGACGGCGCTTTCCTCAACCTGCGCGGTCGGTCCGACACCGCGATGCCGATGTCGGACCCGCTCGCGTCGGTGCGTATCTGGGCGGTGGCGGGCCGGGTGATTTCGGTGACGCGCCGACCACTGACGGCGCTGACGCTGGTCGAGGCCGAGCTCAACAAGGGGACAATCCACGACCCCGGCGATCTGATCGCCGAATTCGCCGCCGCCATTACCACCGAGCTCGACCCCGAAGTCGCCGAACTGGGCGATGACCTCGACGATTGCGAAGCCGATCTCGACGCCAACAAAGTGTTCGAACTGCGTCGCAAGGTCACCCAAATCCGGGTCGCCGCAATCGGCTATCGCCGATTCCTCTCGCCGCAGCGCGCCGCGATCGAAAAGCTCGCGGCGCTGCCGGTAAAATGGTTGCAGGACGATGACCGGCTGCATTTGTCGGCGGCAGCGGACCGGTCGGCGCGCATGGCCGAAGAGCTCGAATCGATCCGCGAACGCGCCGCGCTGACGCATGAAGCGCTGACCGATCTGCGCGCCGAACAGATCGACAGCCGGTCACTCATCATTGCGATTGTGGCGATGATCTTCCTGCCGCTGACTTTCTTAACTGGCCTGCTGGGGATGAATGTCGAGGGGATTCCCTATGCCAGGGAACCCTGGGCATTCGATGGTGTGGTTGCCGTTTGCGTGGTGCTGGCAGCGGCGATTGCCGCCTATTTTATCAAGCGACGCTGGTTCCGCTGAGCGCATCGACCCGGTCGTTGAGCGTTTGGAGCGACGCGATCAACCGCAGCCGGTCGGCACGCGTTTCGGCGAGCGCCGCGCGCGCTTCCCCCAATTCCATCGCCCGCGCCGCAATCCGCGCATCGAGCGTCGCGTTTGACCGCTTCAGCTCGGCGAGCCGGCGCGCCCGCGCAATCACACGCTCGATCCGCGCCGCGAGTACATCGAAGGTGAACGGCTTCGCGACAAAGTCGTCGGCGCCGGCCTTGAACACATCGACCGCCGAATGTGCATCGTTGTTTCCGGTGACGACGATCACCGGCAGGTCGGCGGTTTCACGGCCACTGCGGATTTCGTGGAGAACGCTCAGCCCCGACATGCCCGGCATCACCAGATCGCACAGGACCAGATCGAACCCGCGCGCCGCGAGCAGATCAAGCGCTTCGCCACCGCTTTCGCACAGCACCACGAGATAGCCGGCCTGCGATAGCTGCTGGCCGATCGCATTCAGGCTGGTGCGACTGTCGTCGATCGCGAGGATCGTGCGCGTCTGCCCACGCCGGAACGCGCCATTCGGGTCGTCGCGCGAAAGCAGTTGCATGGCGGGTCGCTTGGCTCCTCAGCTCAATTCAGGGAAACGCTAGCGCACCGACCGTCACGATCTGGTTAACGCCGCGCCAACCATCACGCGCGCGCTTGCGGCGCGCGCGCGGCGCGGGCAGGCAGGGCGCATGCAATGGGACGCGATCATCGTCGGCGGTGGCCATAATGGGCTGGTCTGCGCCTGGTATCTGGCCAAGGCGGGCAAGCGCGTGCTGGTGCTCGAACGACGCGGCATCGTTGGCGGCGCGGCGGTGACCGAGGAGTTCGTCCCCGGCTTTCGTAACTCGACCGCGAGCTACACAGTCGGGCTGCTCGATCCCGCGATCATGCGCGACATGGCGCTGGCGGGGCATGGCTTGCGGGTCGTCAGCCGCCCCTATTCGAATTTCCTGCCGACCGAGGACGGACGCTCCCTGCTGATGGGCGGCGGGCAATCGGCCGCCGCCGTGGCGCGTTGGTCGGCCAAGGACGCGGCCACGCTCCCCGATTATGAGCGGCGGCTGGGTGATGTCGCGCGCGTGCTGCGGCTGCTCGCCGACCGGGTGCCGCCGTCGGGCGATGCGGGCGGTATGGTCCGCGCGGTCGAGCAAGGTTGGCGATTGCTGGGGTTGTCAGCACAGGCCAAGCGCGATGCGATCGACCTTTTCACGCGGTCAGCGCGCGAAGTGCTCGACGGCTTTTTCGACAGCGATCCGGTCAAAGCCGTGTTCGGCTTCGATTCGATCGTCGGCCATTATGCCAGCCCCGACACGCCCGGCAGCGCTTATGTGCTGCTCCACCATGTCTTCGGCGAAGTAAATGGCGAACCCGGCGCCTGGGGCCATGCGATCGGCGGCATGGGTGCGGTGACCCAAGCGATGGCGCGAGCCTGCGAAGCCGCCGGGGTGACGATCCGCACTGATGCGCCGGTCGTGCGTGTGCTCGCGGAGAGTGGGAGGATCGAAGGCGTCGAGCTGGTCGACGGCGAACGCATCGCCGCCAAGGCCATCGCGGCCAATTGCCACCCCAAGACCCTCCTGCTCGACCTGCTCGACCCCAGCCTGCTCGATCCTGATCTGCGCGCGCGCATCACCCGCCACGCCAATGGATCGGGCACGTTCCGCATGAATGTCGCGCTGTCGGCACTGCCGCGCTTCACCGGGCTACCCGAAGCCGGCGATCATCTGAAGAGCGGCATCATTCTCGCCCCCAGCCTCGATTACATGGACCGCGCCTACACCGACGCTCCCGGGCGCGGCTGGTCGCGGCGGCCGATCGTCGAGATGCTGATCCCAAGCCTTGTCGACGACTCCCTCGCGCCACCGGGCGCGCATGTCGCGAGCCTGTTCGCGCAGCATTTCGATCCGCGCCTCGCCGACTGGGACAAGCACCGCGACGCCGCCGCCGATGCGGTGATCGACACCGTCGAGGCCTTCGCGCCGGGTTTTCGCGCCTCGATCGTCGGGCAGATGGCGCTGTCGCCCGCCGATCTTCAGGCGCGCTTCGGGCTGGTCGGCGGCGACATTTTCCACGGCCGTATGTCGCTCGATCAGCTCTGGGCAGCGCGGCCCGTATTCGGGCTTGGCGCGCACCGGATGCCGGTCAAAGGGCTATGGCTCTGCGGATCAGGCGCGCACCCCGGCGGCGGGGTGAGCGGAAGGCCGGGACGCAATTGCGCACGGGCGATGCTGGGGCGCGCCTAGAGACTTGAAAAGCCTTTAATCCGTTTGTGCTGAGCTTGTCGAAGCACTGTCCTTCTTCTGCGAGCTGCCGGAAAAAGAAGGACGGCCCTTCGACAAGCTCAGGGCAAACGGTCGTGGGCCAATCGAGCTAAAGGCCGACCTAAGCCGCCCGGATTTGGCGCCAGACAGCCGCGATCTCGCCCAGATTGCGCGCAACGCTCAGGAACGGCGCGGGGTCATTGCCCAGGCTGGCGTTGATGATCTGCTTGCGCGCGCCGCGATAGAGGTTCGCAAGCGTGTACGACACATCGCCGCCCTTTTCGAAATCGAGCCCGCTCTCAAGCGCGAACAGGATCGTCAGCGCGCGCGAGATTTTCTCGCTCTTCAGCGCCTGATCATTGTTGCGGATGGCCGCTGCAACCGCGCCAAGCGCGCGCGTCACTTCTTCGTACATCACCGACACCAGCGCATGCGGATCGCCCATCGCGGTGCGTCCGGCGACGTCGATCGAACGATAGGCATTGTCGGCGCGGTTGGCGCGCCCGGGTGCATGCGCCAGCATCAGTTATTGCTCGTATTGGTCTTGAACTGCTGCGTCAGGAACGACGAGGTTTGCCTGTACGCCGCCACGCGCGCGTCCGAATTGCTGAACTGTTTGGTCAGCCGCGTGCGATAGCTGTCGGTCTCGCTCGCCACCCGCTCCTGCTGCTCGGCGATTTTGCCCTGCTGCTTGGTGTAGCGATCGATCGTCGCGCCCAGGCCGATCGTTGCGCTGGTCGCGCTGTCAGCAAGCGACTTGAATGCCGCTGCCAGCCCGCCCCCGGTCGCGCCGCTGCCGTCGGCGAACAGCGCTTCGACCGCCTCGGGAAAATTTTTCAGCGCGGCGTCGAGTTGCGCGGTGCGCACCGAAATCGTGCCGTCGCGGTTGGTGCTGATCCCGATTTCGGCGAGCGAGCGCGGCGCGCCGCTGGTCGTCGGGTTGCTGAGCGTCGTCAGATTGAGCCGCCCAAAGGCAGCGCCGAAATTGCGCGCCGCCGCATCGCCGCGCAGCGGTCCGTCGGTCGCGTTGGTCTGCGCCTTCACATTCGCCAGCAGATTGTTGAACGCGGTGACATAGTCATTGACGACCTGCTTCAGCGTATCGGTCGGGGTGCTGCTGGTCAGCGACACAGTGGTGCCGGGCTTTGCGGAGACCAAGTCGAGCTTCACGCCTTCAACCAGATCACTGATCGAATTGGTGGAACGCTTCAGCGCGGTCCCGTCGACCGCGACGATTGCGTCCTGCGCCGCCGTGCCGATGCTCGAGCCAACGCCAACGTTCAGCGCCGCAAGCCCTTCGGCGCCGACATCTTCGGTCGCGGTCAGCGTGAATGCCTGCGCTTCGCCGGTCTGCCCTTTGAGCGCGAGCCGCGCGCCCGATGAATCGGTGATGATGCTCGCGGTGACGCCCGCATTGGCGGCGTTGATCGCGGCAGCAATGCCATTCAAGCTCGAATTCGATGAATCAATCGTGATGTTGACGGCGGCAGCGCTTCCGGCCGTAAAGCCGGTGATCGCGCCGCCCGACGTCGTCGCGGTGCCGAGCTGCAATGTCAGCGTGCCGGTGCCGATTGCGGCAGTCCGGCTCGCAAAGGGGCTGCTCGCGGTGGCCTGTGCCTGGGCGAGCTGGCGCACTTCGAGCTGCGTCGCCACGCCCGACAGCCTGGCGCCCGAAATCGCGCTCGCCTTGATCACGCTGGTGTCCGAGCTCGTCGCCTGCGCCGCCACCGTCCCGCCCTTGGCAAGCGTGTTCAACCCGTCGGCGAAGCTGGTGATATCGCTCTTGAGCGTGCTCGCCGACGAAATTTGCTGGCTGAGCGTCCTGTTCTGGCGGGTGAGCGCGCCGTTCTTGGCCTGAAAATTGGCGGTGACCAGCTGGTTGACGAGGCTGGGGATGTCGATGCCCGAGCCGGCCCCCAGCGTATTGACGATCGAATCGACCATGGCGCACCCTTTTTCCTATCTCAAAGAAACGACCGCGCGCGGTCGATCCTTAGGCTTTTTCAGCAATTTTCACGCCATTTTCGTCGAAGCGCGCGGTCGGCGGCACGTCGATCCCGGGCGGGGTCGCGCCAGCCGTCCCGGTGAGGCCGAAGACGAACGCCAGCACGGTCGCGATCGCCTGATACAGGTCGTCGCGAATCTCCTGTCCCTCGCGGCTGGTGAAATAGAGCGCGCGCGCCAGCATCGGATATTCGAGCATCGGCACACGCGATTCAGCGGCCAGTTCGCGGATCGCCAGCGCGATCTCGCCGCGCCCCTTGGCAACCACCACCGGCACTTGATCCTTGCCGCGATCATAGCGCAGCGCGACCGAGAAGTGGGTCGGGTTGGTCAGCACGACATCGGCGCTGGCAACCGCCTTGCGCATGTTGCGCTTGGCGATGTCGTGGCGGGCCTGGCGCTGGGCCTGCTTGGCCTGCGGATTGCCTTCGGTCTCCTTGTGCTCGTCCTTCACTTGCTGCTTCGACATGCGCAGTTTCTGGAAGAGCTGGATCATCTGCACCGGCACATCGACCATCGCGATGATCACCAGCCCGCCCGCCATCGCGAACAGCACCCCGGTCAGCATGCCGCCGAGCGACCCGACGCTCGCCTTCACATCGGTCGACACCAGCGCAATCGACTGGGCGGCGATGTGCATGAGCATGTAATAGCCGATCGATCCGAGCAGAATGACCTTGAGCAGCGACTTGCCGAGTTCGATCCACCCCGTCGGCCCGAAGATGCGCTTCAGGCCCGAGCCGGGATTGATCCGCGATGCCTTGGGCGCGATCAGCTTGCCGTTGAAGGCAATCGCGCCGAGCCCGGCCTGGCTCAGGATCGCCGCGACAAAGGCGATCACCAGCAGCGCAATCACCGAAGGCGCGATGGCCCAGCCGGCGGCGGCGAGCGGGCGCAGCGGCTGGAAATCGTCGACATCGCCCGATCCGAACTGAAAGCTCGCGACCATCAACCCGGCGCAGGCCTTGAACAGGTCGGGCCCGAACAAGGCGAACCAGCCGATCCCCGCGAGCACGGTCAGCGCGGTCGCGAATTCGCGGCTGCGGAGGAGTTGGCCCTCGTCAAACGCGTCCTTTTTGCGCTTTGCTGTTGGGGCTTCTGTTTTGTCGCCAAAATCCTCTGCCATCAGCCGAGCACCAGGCTTTGGGCAGCAGCAAGGCCTTCGCGGACGATGACGATCATGTAATCGCCCATTGCCGGGAAGGCGAAGGCGAGTGCGACGACGCCGACCGCGAGGCTCATCGGCAAACCAACCGCGAACAGGTTCAGCGCGGGCGCCGAGCGCGACAGCATCCCGACGACGAGATTGAGGCACAGCAGCAGAAAGCCGACCGGCAGCGCGAGCAGGAACCCGGCCGAAAAGGCATAACCGCCGAACATCGCGATATCGCGGAACTGCTTGGGCGCCAGCCAGGCATGGCCGGGCGGCAGCGCGTCATAGCTTTTGACGATCAGCTCGACGAGCATCAGATGCCCGTTCACCGACAGGAAAAGGAGCGTCAGCAAGGTCGACATGAACATGCCAAGCGCAGTCGACGAACGCCCATTCTGCGGATCGATCGCCGAGGCAAAGCCGATCCCCATTGAGTTGCCGATCAACTCGCCCGCGAGCAAAGGCGCGGCAAAGGCGATCTGAAGCACGAAGCCGATCGCAAGGCCGACCAACGCTTCAGCGGCAACTGCAAGGAACGTCGCCAGCGCGAAAATCTGCGGCGGCGGCACCACCGAATGCGTCCCGAGCACCAGCACGCCGATTGCCCCCGACAGCGCGATCCGGACTTGCAACGGCACCGATACAGCCCCGAACACAGGCGCAGCTATGAACGTCGCACCTACGCGGACCATGACGAACAGCAGCGCCCATAGCTGCGGTTCGATGGAGAGGCCGAAGCCCAACATTTATTTGACCAGGTCCGGGATCCGCTCGAACACCCCGATCGTGAAATCGCTCAGCAGGCCGAGGATCATGCCGCCGAAGATCAGCAGCGACACCGCGACCACGACGAGCTTGGGCACAAAGGTCAGCGTCTGTTCGTTGATCGACGTCGCGGCCTGCACCATGCCAAGGATCAGGCCCGACAGGAGCGCCGGGATCAGGATCGGCGCAGCGGCGAGCGCCAGCACCCACAGGGCTTCGTGCGCGACGGTGAGGAAATATTGGCTGTCCATCGCGGCGCTACCTCATGAAACTATTGGCAAGACTGCCCATCGCCAGTGCCCAGCCGTCAACAAGGACGAACAGCAACAGCTTGAAGGGCAGCGAAATAATTGTCGGCGACACCATCATCATGCCGAGCGACATCAGCACGGAGGCGACGATCAGATCGATGACGATGAAGGGCAGGAAAATCAGGAACCCGATCTGGAAGGCGGTCTTGAGCTCGCTCGTCACATAGGACGGCAGCAGCACCGAATAGGGCACGTCAGCGGCATTGGCATAAGGCCCCGATTTGGCGATCTGCGCGAACAGCGCGATGTCTTTTTTGCGGGTCTGTTTGAGCATGAAGCTGTGCAGCGGCACGGCAGCGGTCTTGATCATGTCGGTCGCGCCGATCTTCCCTTCGGCATAGGGCTGGATCGCGGTCTTGTTCATCGCGTCGATCGTCGGCGCCATCACGAAGAAGGACAGGAACAGCGACAGGCCGATCAGCACCTGGTTGGGCGGTGTCTGCTGCAACCCCAGCGCCTGCCGCAGCAGCGACAGCACGATGATGATCCGCGTGAAACTGGTCATCATCAGCAGGATGCCGGGCAGGATCGACAGCAGCCCCATGATGATGAGGACTTGCAAGCTCAGCGCGAGCGGAGCCTTGCCCCCACCACCCAGATCACCCAGCGCGCGGTCGACCGCATCGCCGACGCCGGGCGCCGCCGGGGCGGCGGGCGCGGGAACGGCTTGCGCAAAGGCCGGATTGGCGATGATCAGCGCGGCGACAATCGCCAG
The DNA here is from genome assembly GCA_019744885.1 of Sphingomonas sp. Lineage (GTDB taxonomy): Bacteria > Pseudomonadota > Alphaproteobacteria > Sphingomonadales > Sphingomonadaceae > Sphingomonas. The sequence continues at coordinate 3,649 of JAIETY010000030.1, read as the reverse complement.
CAGCACAATCACCCAGCGACCCAGCTTCGATTTGCGCGGCGGTGTCGCCTCACGGAACAGGCTTGGGCGGGCGGTATCGCCCAGACGACGCACGATCGCCATTATTTGTCCCCCCGGTCGATCAGCGTCACGCCCCCGCGCCCGACCGAAACCAGCAGCCTGCGCCCCTCGAACTCGAGCACCGCGAGCTTGACGCCCGTCGACACCATCATCGTTTCCTTGACGACGAGCATCCGGTCACCCGACTGGCCAGGAATGCGATCCTGGAGGCGGCGCCACAGGTACAGCGAGCCGATCATCAGCCCGCACACCAACGGCAGCATCACCGCCAGCTTCAGGATATACTCCCACATCATGATCAGCGGCTCGCGCGCTTTTCGGGGCTCACCAGCTCGGTCATGCGCACGCCGAAGCGTTCACCCACCGTCACCACTTCTCCGCGACCAATCAGCGTGCCGTTGACGAAGACATCGAGCAGATCATTGGCTTGCCGATCAAGTTCGATCACGCTCGATTCGCCCAGCGCGAGCAATTCGCGCAGCGACAGGCTGGTCGATCCGATTTCGACGGTCAGCTTGACATCGACGTCCTGCAGCAGCCGGAAATTGGCCGCCACCGCGCCGTCGACGGGGAATCCGCCGGTCAGGTCGTTCATTCGAAATCCCCTTCGTCCTTGAATGCCAATTGCGTAATCTTGATCGCGGCCCGCCCATTGGCGGTGCCGACCGTGCCGAGCCCGAGCCGGTCGTTGCCGACCATCACCGGCACATCGACGCCAAAGCTGATCGGGATGACGTCGCCGGCCTGCAAATCCATCAGCCGCGCGAGCGAAATCACGGGCTCGTCGAGTACCGAGCGCACCGGAAAGCGCACGCCCATCACGGCGCGGGTCAGGCTGGTGCGCCACGCTGGATCGGGCTCAGCCGTGCGGCTGACGACCTTGCCGGTCAGTTGCGGTGCATGCGGCTTGAGCGCGGCGACCGGGTAGATGAGATCGAGGAACGTCGGCTTGGCCGTCCCCGCCGAAATGCCGAAGCGCGTGACAATCACCGCATCATCGGCGTCGAAGCTCGCCAGCATCGCCGGGTTTGATTCGGGGTTGCCGGGGGTAAAGTCGATCCGCGCGAGTGGCTCCCACGCGGCCTTCAGCGGCGGCGCGATCATGCCGCCGAGCCGGACGATCATCGCTTCGGCTGCGGGTGAGAATTCGCTCGGCATCGGATGCGGCGCATCGCCATTGCCGCCGAAAAACAAATCGAGCAGTTCGAGCACGAACTTGCCGTCGGCGATCAGCATCGCCCGCCCCGGGGCGGGCGCCATCACCAGCGGCAGCCAGGCCGAAAGCGCTTCGGGGCGTTCGGCGCGGTAATCGGCGAAGCGCTGGACCACGAGCGGTTCGGCCCAGACGCGCAACTCGCGGCGCAGCAGCGGCTCGAACACGCCCCGCATCGACCGCGCGAACAGCGCCGACAGATGCTGGAGCGTGTGCAAATCGCCAAACGGGTTCAGATTTTGCTGCCCGAGCACAGCGGTGCGCGCGATCAGCGGCCCCGCGCGGTCACGCGTGCGGCGATCGGATGCGGTCGCCAAATCTGAAGCCTCGTTAACCATGTCTCACTGAACAACGAAATTGGTAAAGTAGACGTTACCAACGCCGCCAAAGCCCTCTTTTTGTTTGAGCACGGCGTTGATCGCATGGGCGAGATGGATCTGCAGCGCGCGCTTGCCCTGCACCGTGAACACCTGGTCCTCGGTCGCATCGCCGAGCGCGAGCAGCACCGCCGAGCGCACCGCGATTTCATGCGTCTTGAGCGATTCGATGACGCGCTCGTCATAAGGCGTCGAAATCGCGATCCCGACCTGGACGAAGTGGACGCTGTCCTTCAGGTTCGACGTGAATTCCTTCTCCATCGTGTAATAGGTCGAGGCGAATTTATCGCCGCCCGCCCCCATCGGCCCGTGGCTGCTCGCGCTGCCGCCGCCTTCGCCGTGGCCGCCTTCGCCGCCGCCGGTCGCGCTGACGCGCTTTTCTTCGCTCTTGGGGACCAGTTTGGGCTTGTCATAGGTCGGCTCAGCCGCATGCGCGCCGCCGCCGATCAGCCCCGACTGCATGGCATAAAGCCCGCCCGCGACGCCGCCGCCGACGAGCACCAGCACACCGACGACGAGCAGGACGATCTTCATCATGCCGCCCTTCTTTTTCTTGGGCGCCTCGCCTTCAACCACTTCGTCCTTCGCACTTGCCTTGGCCATGTTGTTTTCCCCTTGATGCTATGATGTCGATGTCACGCGATCCGATCGTCGGACGCTGAGATTTGTTCTGCCGTGATCGCCCTTGCCGAAGGGTTAGCGACCGGCGCGCTGACGACCGGTTGGCGGCGCGGTTGATCGCTGCTGCCGCCATCGACGCCGGTTTGCCCCAACCGCAGCCCGCGCGCCTCGGCGAGTTCGGCGAGACGCGGCTGCGCTTGGCTGAGCAGATCGCGCGTCGCGGCCTGATCCGCGGTGAAATGGACGTGAAGCGTCTCGCCATTCTGGCGCAGCGCAATGTCGATCTTGCCGAGCGCTTCGGGCACCAGCCGAATGCGGGTATCGGCGGCGTTCGCAGCATCGCGCGCGGCGTCGACCCGGTCGATCAGCCGCTGCGGCCAGTCTTCGCGGGTGGTGTCGAGCGCGCGCGGTGCGAGCACGACGGGCCGCGCATCGCCGACCGCGATTGCCTGCGCGGCGGTCGTAATGTCGGTGATATCGGTGGGCGCTTCGATCCGGGTCGGCTTGGCCTGCGCCAACGCAATCGCGCGGGCAAACGCATGCACGGCGGGCTGGGGCGTGCCGCTCGCCACCACTCCCTCGGGCTTGGCCGACAAGGGAACGGTCGGCGGCAAGTCGCGCGTGACGAGCTTGAGCGCGGGGCGCGCGACGGGCGGCTGGTCGGCGAGCGCCGTTGCCGCGGCACGCCCGGCATCGATCACCTCGATCGACGGATCAAGCTTGAGCGACAAGCGACGCGACACCGGCGGCTCGGTCAGGGTCACCGGCTTTGGCGCGACCGGATCGACGTCGGCGGGTGCGCCCTTCAAAGGCAAGCGGGGCAACGTGGCGGGCGCCGCAATCGCGATCTCCTGCACGATGGGCGCTGCGTCGGCGGCGCCACCGCCACCGGCAGTGGCCACCGGCGGTAGCAGCACAACGCTCAGATAGCCCGATACCGGCTGCCCCAGCGGCTGGTCCGGCGTGGTGTCGTCGGCAGTCGTAGCTTCGTCGCCGGTCGGCGCGCGATCAGCGTCCGGCGCTGGCGTGAGCAGCACGGGATCGACCGGGGCGGGCTTGGTCGGCAGCACACGCGACACCGGCGTCGATCCAGGCTTGGCATCGGCAGGCGCCGTGCCCGGCAAAGCGGCAAGCGCGGTTTTGCCGGGGGCGGCAAGATCTTGCCGGTCGCTTGCCGGAACCGCATCGGCGCTCGCATCGGCGAGCGCACGCGCAAAATCGCCAGGCACGGCCACGACCGGCGCGGGGGCGGAGGCGACCGGCGCGAGTACCGGCAATGAAGCCGATAGAGACGGGGCAATTTCGAGCATCGATATATCCCAAGGGCACAACCGCCCTCAGGCGTTCAGCAAGGATCGTGCCGAACCCGCTTGGTGGG
>JAIETY010000153.1 GCA_019744885.1 Sphingomonas sp. | reverse complement strand
CTCGCCGCCAACTTCCTCTCAGCCGTCGCCCTCGCCACCGCCATCGCCTTTTGGCTTTGATTGAGTCTCAACCCTAGTTTCCGTGCCACACCAAAAGCGTTAGCTTATCGTCAAACCGATAGTCTCGGCAGCTTTATATGGAGAAAACTCGCCCGGACTTGCTCAAAGTGGGGGGTCAAAATGCGTTCTGTATGCAAGGTTCTTTTGATTTCTTTATTGGTTGCGGATTTGATCAACCCTGTGGAGGCCGCTCGTTGGTCGACTTTATTTCGGCCATTGAGAAATCGCGCGATACCCATGGCCGTCGTGCGATACGGGGAGCGTGATCTCTTGGACGAAATGGCTCCGAAACTGATTAGTAGTTTCCCAAACTCCATGACAGACAAGTATACACTGGGATATATATTCTATAATACCGCGAAAAAAGCAAAAACGGGGATATTAGAAAAGAAATCTATCGCCGAATTTACACTCAATTCCGGAAAAATAAAAGTTAACTCTTCTTTTAAGTTAGGCCCGTTGGAGATAAAAGCTGGTGAATTTGATCTGAAAAAGTGGTCGATCGCGGCAGCTGCAGGCTACATATTGTGCGCAAAAGGTAAATCGTTATCTGAAATAAGTGAGAAAACATTTGAACGATGCATGAGTTATGGTGTTAACGCTGCTGCTGAATCTTTTGGATGGAAAAATACCTTTTAAAATCAATAACTTGTTTATATGATCTATTTCGGCAAGACACAAATCACGAATGCGCGCGAATTTTATCCTTCTTGCGTTAGAATAATAGTGACGCCTTGGTCGGCTAAAATATTGATTCAGGTGCTGTCGATCGGTATTATTCTATTCTCTTTTACCGCATCACCGGCAGCACCACCCGCGACCCCGCACAAACCTTTTGCTCGGCCTTCACATAATCCTCAGCCTTCGCCTTCGCGATATTGGGCACGAAGGTCTGCGGATTGCGGTCGATCACCGGGAACCAGCTCGACTGGATTTGCACCATGATCCGGTGGCCTTTTTTGAAGACATGGTCGTGGTCGCGAAGCGGCACATCCCACGCGGTCACCTGCCCCGGCACCAAAGCCTGTGGCGTCACATCGCTCTTGAGGAAGCGCCCGCGGCGGATTTCCATCGCGATCGGCCACTGATAGGCGTTGAGCTGCCGGGTATAGGCGCCGAGCGCGGCGCCCTCGTTGAACTTCTCGACATCGTCGGGCAGCACATCGATCAGCTTGACCACGAAATCGCTGTCTGTGCCGCTGGTCGAGGCCATCAGCTCGGCGGCGATCTGGCCCGTCACGGTCAAGTCCTCGGTCAGCGGCGCCGAGACATAGCTCAGCACATCGGGGCGGTGATCGACGAAGCGCTGGTCCTCGGCTTCCCACCAGCGCCATTCGGGGCGCGGATAGGTCGGCGAGATCGGGCGCGGGCGGAACGGCACCGGGTTGGCGGGGTCCGACACATAGCTCCGGCACGCCTCCCCGGCAGCGGGCGCGGTGAAATCGAGCGACCCATCGGCGTGGAGATAAATCGCGGTCGCCTGCGTCCCCTTGGGCGGCCAGCTTTCGTAATTCTTCCACGTCCATGAACCCGACTGGAACATCCGCGCTTCGAAATTGGGCCGTTCGCCCTTGCCGTGCAGCCAATAGCGGAAGAAGGGCGCCTGAATCTCGTCGCGGAATGCTTGCGGGCTGTCGACCGGGATCGGAATCCGCCCCAAATCCTTGCCCGGCGCCGACCAGGTGCCATGCGCCCAAGGGCCGGCGACCATCTGGCTCAGATGATCGGGGTCGTTTTGCTTCTGCTTGGCATAGATCTGCCACGATCCCCACGGGTCTTCCTGATCCCAGAAACCCGCGACATTGAGCGTCGGCACCGTCGTTTTGCCGAGCGTATCCGACCAGCGCTGATCGGTGAAAAACGCATCGTGATTGGGGTGATCGAACAGTGCGGTCGCAGTCGCGGCGCGCCCCTGCCAAATCTTGTCGAGATTGGCCGCGCTGCCGAGCTTCAGGAAATAATCATAGGTATCGACGGTGCCATAATCGAAGTCGGCAAAGCCATCCTTCTTGAGCTGGAGCGCGGCGACCCAATCGACCAGATAGGCCATCCGCAGTGCGCCGTTGCGGTGGAGATCGTCATTCTGCCAATAATCGATCCACGCCGCCTGCGGGCTGACCGCTTTGAGCGCGGGATGCGGCTTGGCGAGCGCAATCGCCGCGGTGAAGCCGGGGTAGGAAATGCCCCACATCCCGACCTTGCCGTTATTGCCCTTCACATTTTTGACCAGCCAGCCGATCGAATCATACGCGTCGGTGGCTTCGTCGGTCGCTTTGGGGTCCTTGGGGTGGACGGCGGTCGACAGCGTGAACACGCCGTCCGAGCCAAAACGCCCGCGCATCGACTGGAACACGAAGATATAGCCGTCGTCGGCGAGCGCCTTCCACCCGCCCGGCACGCGCGGCGGCGCGGCTTGCGGGACGCCGTAGGGCGTGCGCTGGAACAGGATCGGCAGCGGACCGCTCGCGCCGGTCGGGCGCAGGATCACCGTCTCCATCTTCGCCCCGTCGCGCATCGGCACCATGACCTTCTCAAAGGTGAAGGCGGGTTGCGGCGCAGCAGCGGGCGCGGGCGCCGCTTGCGGTCGGGCAAAAGCAGCAGGCGCGGCAACGGCGGCAAGCAGGACGGCGATATGGGTCAGGCGCATGCGGCGGGATTCCTGCGTGGGGAGCGACCCGCGCAGGCTATCGGTGCGCGGGCGTGGGCGCAACGGGACTGTTGCCGCCCACCAAGGCGCGCGGGGCGGAAGCCATGGCGAGGGCGGTTTGGAATGGCCTTCTCCCAGTAGCGAGACGGATACCGCGCACCGACCGCGTGGTCACCGCCGCTCGAACGCGACCGTCTCGCTCGTCGCAAAGGTCGGATGGACGACCACGCTGTACCAGTCGCTACGGAAGCCGGGCAGCGCCGACAGATGGGCGATCAGGTCCGCCCAGCCCGTCGCTTCTTCGTGAAATGTCCACACGCGCCCGGCCACCTCGACATCGCAGCATATCAGGTCCGTCGTGATCTGGTCGCGCTTGTCGAAGACGACGGCATTCACGTCGGCCAGCGGCATCTGGTCAAGAATCGCCGATGTGATCGTCATCGCGCGAGTCTGCCGCGCTGAACGCGTGGCTGCAATCGGCAATCCCCGCGCAGCTTCAAGCGCCAATCGCAGTCCTCGCCCCCTCAATCGATCCGGCGTTCGCCCTTCACCCAGCGCACCGTGCCGCTCGACGCGCGCATCACCACGCTGTGGGTGATCAGCTTGCCGCCGACGCGCTTGACGCCGCCGAGCAGCGATCCGTCGGTCACGCCCGTCGCGGCAAAGATGCAGTCGCCCTTCGCCAGCTCCTTCAGGTCGTACTGCTTGTCGAGATCGGTGACGCCCCATTTCGCCGCGCGCGCGCGCTCGTCGTCGTTGCGGAACACCAGCCGCCCCTTGAACTGCCCGCCGACGCAGCGCAAAGCGGCGGCCGCCAGCACACCCTCAGGCGCGCCGCCCTGGCCGATGTAGATGTCGATGTTGGTTTCGGGATTGGTCGTCGCGATCACCCCCGCGACATCGCCATCGTCGATCAGCACGATGCCGCAGCCGATCTTGCGCAATTCCTTGATCAGCTTTTCGTGGCGCGGGCGATCGAGCACGCAGGCGATGATCTCGCGCGGCTTCACGCCCTTGGCCTTGGCCAGTGCCTTCACATTTTCGGTCGGCGTCTTGTCGAGGTCGATCAGGTCCTTGGGATAGCCCGGCCCGACCGCGATTTTGTCCATATAGACATCGGGCGCGTTGAGCAGGCAGCCTTCCTCGGCAATCGCCAGCACCGCGAGCGCATTCGGCCCGGCCTTCGCCGTGATCGTCGTGCCTTCGAGTGGATCGAGCGCGATGTCGATCTTCGGCCCCTTGCCGATCGCCGAGCCGACCTTCTCGCCGATATACAGCATCGGCGCCTCGTCGCGCTCGCCCTCGCCGATCACGACGGTGCCGTCCATATAGAGCTTGTTGAGCGCCTCGCGCATCGCCTCGACCGCAGCGGCATCGGCGGCCTTCTCATCCCCGCGCCCGATCAGGCTGGCCGCAGCAACGGCCGCAGCTTCGGTGACGCGCACCATTTCGAGCACGAGCACGCGATCGAGCGTCTTGCTGGCTTTGGGCATGAAGGGCTCCCCTTTGATTTGTTGGGGTGCGCGATAGGCGGTTGGCGGCGCGTTGTCGAGAATGGGGTGGCGTGGCGTGGCGTGGCGTGGCGTGGCAGCGGCGGCTATTGCGACATTTCGGTCAGGCGGCGTTCGGGCTACGACATGCGGAAAGTTGTCGGTCCACGTTACCGATTGGAGAAGGTCTGTCGCCGATCAATTGGTGACACTTTGCGGCAGATCGTTACGCACGAACAAAGCATCTTTCCGGATTGACTTAAAATCTTTGTTAATCATGTCCAACTAACTGGGAGTTATGGCCGAACATGATAGTTTGTCTCCCGCCGATGTTCCGAGCAGCGGAGCGATCGCTGCATGGGAAGCGATATCTCGTTCTCAATTGATCATCGAATTTGGCCTCGATGGTACCATTTTATGGGCGAATAAGGCATTTCTTGACGCGATGGGATACTCGCTGCCCGAGATCGTCGGACAACATCACCGAATGTTCTGCGAGTCATCGTACGCCGCGTCGCCGGAATACGCCACCTTCTGGCGATCAATTGGTACGGGCGAGTTTCGATGCGGGCAGTTTCGTCGCTTCGGTAAGGCCGGTCGCATCGTCCATCTACAGGCGACATATAATCCGGTCATGAATCGCCACGGACATCCGGAACGAATACTAAAAGTTGCATCCGACGTAACCGCCGCACATGATAAAACCATTATCTTTCAAGATAATATGCAACGGCAACGAGATGCGCTGACGACAACAATGGAAGAGTTGGCCAAGATCGTGTCATCTATCAGCGTCATCGCTTCACAGACGAACCTTCTTGCGCTTAACGCCTCCATTGAAGCGGCGCGAGCAGGAAGCGGCGGTCGTGGATTCGCCGTGGTCGCGGGCGAGGTCAAGAAACTTGCCAAAGATACCAGCGATGCCACCAAATTGGCGAGAATTATGATGTCGAGGCACAACGCGCTCGTTACAGCTTAGAGTTAATTTGGGAATGTGTTGAAGTGCCTGCGCAGAATAACCTTGATCAGATTATTCAAAACTCAGACCAGTCATCATTATCGATCTCGGGCGCCAATACCCGCTGCGTAGCTGGGCGCATTTGAGCAACCGTCGATACATTTGGGCGGCGCAACGTCGAAAACGATTTGCTCTCCGACTTGAGCACGCACGATTTAGTGTCGTCGATGTGGAACTGATTGACCGCCTCTTCGAGCGCCGTCGCTTCCCGAGCTAGATTGACACAGGTTGCGTTGGTTTGTTCGACCATTGCCGCATTTTGCTGAGTGCCAAGATTCATGCTGTCGACCGCGCTGCTGATCTCGGCCACGCTTGATGACTGACGCTCGACCATCGCGCTGATCTGCTTGGCCAGACTGCTCACTTTGCTCGTTTCGGCTAGAATGGTGCTCAGTGCCGCACCTGATCGCTGCACAAGCGAAACGCCGGCATCGACCTGGGCAGAGGCGGTGCTGATGATTTCCTTCACATCTTTGGCCGCATCGGCCGAGCGTTGGGCCAATGCCCGCACTTCAGTTGCGACCACGGCAAAGCCCTTGCCCGCATCGCCCGCGCGCGCGGCTTCCACCCCGGCATTCAAGGCAAGTAAGTTGGTCTGGAAGGCGATGGTGTCGATCAGGGATGCAATCTCGCCGATCTTCGCCGACCCGTGGGCAATGGCCTGCATCGCCGTGATCGATTCATCGGACACCGACATGCCCAGTTCGGCAGCCTCGGTCGCACTGCTTGCCCCGGCGGCGACCTCACGCACCTGGACTGCGGCAACACGGGCACTGTCGGTCAGTTCGCCAATCGAGACGACGGTTTCTTCGAGGCTGGCGGCCTGGTGCGAAGTGCGGTTCGCCAAATCCGTCGAGGCCATTTCGATGTCGGAAGCAGCAACCCTCGCCGATTCGACGCGAAGCCCGATGGCTGCCATCGTTTCACACAACTGGTCGGCGGCGCTGTTAAAGTCGTCGCGTAGCCGAGCATAATCGCCCCTTACCTGATCACTCACGCGGTAGGTTAGGTCGCCCTGCGCAAGCGCGGATAAACCAGCACCCAGTTCGGTGACGACCTGCTCGGTGGTATCTTGCGCAAGACGTTTTTGCTCTATGGCTACTTGTTTGAAGCGGTGCATCGCGTCGGCGAGCAAGCCAACTTCGTCCTTACGGTCGATCACCGGCACTGCGACGCTAAGGTCGCCAGCTGCCAACGTCGACATCGCCTTTGCCATGGCGCCAATTGGCCGCGCAACCTTAAACCGCAGGTATAGGGTCGTGGCAAATGCAATCGCCACGACGGCGACCAAAAGGGCCACGGTCAGGACCATAGACCAAGAATAGATAGCAGCCCCTTGTTTGCCGGCCTCAACCGCCCCGACCGTGTTGCGGTCTACAAGAACGCTTAAACGATCGCGGGTCGCGTCATAAGCCTTGCGCGTGGAGGTTTTGAAATGTGCCATCGCCTCGGCCTGTTGCCCTTTGCGCGAAAGGGCCAGCCATTCAGCGGTGCGCGCTTCCAGAACAGCGAAAGCCTGGTTGAAACGGACATAATCGGCGCGATCGTCAGCCGATCTTAGCAATTTTCTATACTCGTTGCGCAGGCGCTCAAAATGCGCGCGCTCACCTGCCATCTTGTCTTCAGCATCTTGCACGCCAGCGGCAGAATCGGCCGTGAAATGCCGCCAGCTAAAAAGGCGTTGCTCGGCGAGTGAAAGCTGCAGCGCACCCGCTTGCTTGACGACAGGAAGCCATTGTCCGGAAACCTCGCTCGCCTTGTCATTCACGCGCGCAATTTGGGTAATAGTGAAAAATGAAAATCCAAAAAAGATCAGCATCAGTGCGCCGATCGCTACGTTCATTTTCGCACCAATCGACCAATTCTTCACCGCGTTCACCCCGACTGATCCAAACCATAAGAACGTGCTGCGCACATATTTTGTGCCACGCGATTCGTATTCAACAATAGCAGGACGGCATTAAATTCAATTGATTAAAAAATATTGTATTCTCCGTCGAATACGGCTGTTGCCGTTGCTTCAGGGGATTGACCGGCCGCGTTCCCATCCGCGCTTTAAACATGTCGATTTTCGGTCGTTTTGGCTGAATAGATCTGGGGGGAGGGAAAACACATGAAAAGGATTTTGCTTACGGTCGCGGCGTCAATACTGGGTCTCAGCGTGCCTGCGCATGCTGAACACGATGCTCAAGCTTGGCCGGTCGCCATCGTGCAGGGCAAAATCAAGGACGACGCGATTTTCTGGCTGGAAGCGCAACCGCGGATCACCGATGATGCACAGCGGCTTGGCCAGTTGCTGATCCGCACCGCGATCGGTGTGCAGCTTGGCAAGCGTACCTCGGTCCTTTCGGGCTACGCGTTCATCCGCACCGATCCGATCGATCGACCGCTCACCCATGAGCACCGCTTGTGGCAGCAATTGCTGCTGCCGCTTAGCAAGCCGGGCGCTCGCTTGACCGTTACCGCTCGTACCCGCCTGGAAGAGCGGTTCGTCGAGGGATTCGAGGGAGTCGGCTGGCGGTTGCGGCAGCAAGTGCGGGTGCAGCACAAGCTCCCCGGCCAATCGAAGCTGTCGGCGGTGCTGTGGTCCGAGCCATTCTACAACATGAACACAACCGATTGGGGCCAGCGCGCCGGCTGGGACCAGGTGCGCACTTTTGCCGGTGTCAGCATACCACTCAGCAAAAGGGTTACGCTGGAACCAGGCTATCTGAACCAAACGGTATTTCGGGCCAGCGGCACCCGCTATAACCACATTGCCAATGTCTGGCTTGTCATTCGGCTTTAGGGTCAAGGTGCTGACGGCACCATCACCCGAAAAAAAGCCTGAGACGCCGAAACATGCCGCCTCAAAACGCGCGTTTGGACGGTCGCAGTTGGACGGTCGCAGTCGGGTTTCGGGAACGCTGATAGCGCGCGGGAACGGAGATGTCTGGGTCGTTACCGGCCAGCCTGCCCCTCTATCCCCCTAATCCCGCAGCAGCTCATTGATGCTCGTCTTCGACCGCGTCTGCGCGTCGACCTGCTTCACGATCACCGCACAATACAGCGCAGGCTTGCCGTCACCGCCGCCGATGGTCCCCGGCACCCCCACCGAATAGGGCGGCACGAAGCCGCGGTGGATTTCGCCCGTCGCGCGATCGATGATCTTGGTCGAGGCGCCGCGATACACCTCTTCGAGCACGAGGACGCGATCGAGCGTTTTGCTGGCTTTGGGCATTTGGGGCTCTACTGATCTATCGCGCTGTGGATAGGCGGGGGGAGGTGCGGCTTGTCGAGCTTTCAGCGCCGGGGCGGCCAGGCGATTTCGAACATCACCGGCCAGCGCTTACCCGTTATATACAGCCGCCGCCGCGCGCTATCCCAGGCGATGCCATTGGCAACCTCATTGCCATCGGTGTTGCCCGCCCGGTCGTGCAGTGCCGCGACATCGATCATCCCCAACACCCGACCACTGCGCGGATCGATCCGCACGATTCGATCAGTGAGCCATATATTGGCGAGGATTTCGCCATCGACATATTCGAGTTCGTTGAGATTGGTGACCGGGGCACCATTGGCGGTGACGCGCAGCCGACGAATTTCCTTGAAGGATGCCGGATCGACAAAGCGCAGATCGGCGGTGCCATCGGACATGACGAGCACGTCAGCCATGCGAGTGAGGGCCCAGCCCTCGCCGCGATAGCGAAACATGCCGATCGGCGCGAGGCCTTGACGGCGCCAGCGAAAGCCGCGCTGATTCTGCCAGGTAAGGCTCAGGATTTGGTCGCGCCAAGGTGCGATCCCCTCGCCATAATAAGGCTTTGGAATCGCGACCTGTTCGATCACGCGCCCGGTGGCAAGATCAACCCGCCGCACGCTCGATGCACCCACTTCGCCGGTGCTTTCAAACAAGACACCGCGATCGATGAACAGCCCTTCGGTATAGGCCCCAGGATCATGCGGCAGCACCCGTACCACCTGCGCATAGGTTACCGGCAGGGGATCGCTCGCCGCGCCCAGCGACACCAGCGGCGCCAATGCGACGGCGAGCCGACGCATCAATCCCGCAGCAGCTCATTGATGCTCGTCTTCGACCGCGTCTGCGCGTCGACCTGCTTCACGATCACCGCGCAGTAAAGCGCAGGCTTCCCGTCCCCGCCGCCGATCGTCCCCGGCACCACCACCGAATAGGGGGGCACGAAGCCGCGGTGGACTTCGCCCGTCGCGCGGTCGATGATCTTGGTCGAGGCGCCGAGATACACCCCCATCGACAGCACCGCGCCTTCGCCGACGCGCACACCTTCGGCCACTTCGGCCCGCGCGCCGATGAAGGCGCCGTCCTCGATCACCACGGGGCCCGCCTGCAATGGCTCAAGCACGCCGCCGATCCCGGCGCCGCCCGACAGATGGACATTGCGGCCGATCTGTGCGCAGCTCCCCACCGTCGCCCAGGTGTCGACCATCGTGCCTTCGCCGACATGCGCGCCGATGTTGACGAAGCTCGGCATCAGCACCGCGCCCTTGCCGATGAAGGCGCCGCGCCGGACGATGCTGCCCGGCACCGCGCGAAAGCCTGCTTTACGGAAGTCGGCCGCCTGCCAATGCTCGAACTTCGACGGCACCTTGTCCCACCACGACGATGGCCCAGGCCCGCCCGCGATCTCGACCATGTCATTCAGCCGGAACGACAGCAGTACGGCCTTCTTCAGCCACTGGTTGACCCGCCAGCCGCCGTGGCTGTCGGGCTCGGCGACGCGCGCGGTGCCGGCATCGAGCAAGCGGATCGCGTCGACCACCGCATCGCGCACCGCGCCGCGAGTCTCGAAATTGATGCTGTCACGCGCTTCCCAGGCTTCGTCGATCGTCGTTTGCAGGGCTTCGGTCATGCTGCCTCCATTACTTCATGCAACCATGCCGCAAGGTCGCTGATCGTGAAATCGATAAAGTCGTTGTGTGCGCCCGGCCCCTGTTCCGAGCCATTATCGACCCACACCGTCGTCATGCCGATCGCTTTGGCAGGCGCAAGGTTGCGGGCCATGTCCTCGACGAACAGGCTCTCGGCGGGGTCGAGATCATAGGCATCGCACAGCCCGCGATAGACCTGCGGGTCGGGCTTGGGGACGTAATTGGTCGCGTGGATGTCGTGGATCGCCTCGAAACTGTCGGAAAGGCCGAGCCGTTCGAGCACCCGCGTCGCATAGGGCGCATCGGCATTGGTGAAAATGAGCTTGCGCCCCGGCAGCTGCGCAATCGCGGCGACCAGCGGCGCATCATGTTCGAGCACGTCCATTTCGAGATCATGGACGAATTCAAGATAATGATGCGGATCGACGCCATGCTCGGCGATCAGCCCGGCGAGCGTCGTGCCCTTCTCATGGAAGAATTTCTTCTGGAGCGCGCGCGCCTCGGCCCATTCGAGCCCGACCGTATCGGCGATGTATTGCGTGATCCGCGCATCCATCTGCCCGGCGATATTGGTCCGCGCGGGGTAGAGCGTGTTGTCGAGATCGAAGATCCAGTTCCGGATCGGGGCCAGGCGCGCGAGCATGGGGGAGGTCCTAAGCGGCGCGGGGGATGGGGGCAAGCGGGCGAGCAAAATGCGCCGACGCTGCAACCGTTAATCTCGTTTTGAACAGTCGCACCTATCCCATTGCCTTGAATTAGATAGGTTGCGGAGAACGTGTCTTGATCGACTTGGCAGAACAGCTCGCATCGGCTGAAGGCCAGCGAGGCTTTGCGCGGCACATGGCCGGACTCATCCGGTCGATGGAATTCGAGTCCGCCGCCGCCCTGATCAAGGACGGGTTGGCGAAACATCCTTCGTCCTTTTCCTTCGCGTGCCGAAACTTGCCCCCGGAGCAGGTGCGCATTTCGGGCTGGGACGAGCTGTTCGCGGACATCGCCAAGGTGGAGGCCAGGGGCAAGATATGCACCGCCATCGGCATAAACCTGTCCGGGCACCACGAAGGCGATGAGCCGTATTTCGAAGTGGCGCTGTACGACGACAGCAGCTTTCCCTTCGCGACCGCGACGCGCGATGACATTCTGGCGCAATGCGAAGATTATGGCGTGCCGTGGCAAGGGCGCTTCATCGATGGGAATACCGCGCTGCGATGCCACGGCCTGGCCAGCGTCTTCGCGGCGCTTACCGGATATGAGCATCATGACGCGCAACCCGATCCCGGAATGCCCGCGCCCTTTATCGGGTTCAAGCTGGCCCAATGGTTTGTCTATCTGCGGGTCGCGCAAGCGCTGAAGCAGGAACTGGCGTCGCGGGGTCTGCCCCGGCGGATGCCCGTGCTGTTGGGCGAGCATGACTTTGGCGACTGGTTCGCCACAGCTTACATGTCGGCGCGCATTGCCGACACCAGCGCCGTTGTGGACCAAGTGGCGCAGCGACGCCTTGCCGAGTCCCGCGCAAGGTTCGATGCGACCGTCGAAGAGCAAGTCGACATGTATCGCAGCGCGCGTGAAACCATCAACAGTTTCGGGCGCTTCTTTCTGAGCGAGATGGAAAAAAGCCACATTGATTTCTGCGACACTATTCAAACGAATGAGTTGAAACGGCTCGGGCTTCAGCTCGACCGACCAAGCTGGAAATTGTCGGACAGGGAATTCGAGCGATTTCTGGATCGCTATCGCCAGGCGTGGCGCGAAAACACGCGCGCAGGCCGCGAGCTTTTCGCGGGGGCGTCTGTTACACCCCCGCCACCGCCGCCGCCCGTAAGCCCGACCTTGGCCACCGCCCCCTTGCCACTCGCCGCTACAATGGCGCCGCCACGCCCACGCGGATTTGGGCGAAAGGGGCTGTGACGGGTTTCAGCATGGCGCAATAGACACTGGCGCCCCCCATTCACATATCGAATGTCGTACCGATTGGAATCGCTTCTGCGGCCCGCGTCAGTGGCCGCCCGCAATGGTGTATGCCTTCTGGCCCTGAGTGACGCTAGGGTTGAGACTCAATCAAAGCCAAAAGGCGATGGCGGTGGCGAGGGCGACGGCTGAGAGGAAGTTGGCGGCG
>JAIETY010000001.1 GCA_019744885.1 Sphingomonas sp. | reverse complement strand
GCCCGGCGCGCGGGCGGGGGGGGCGTGGCCGGCGTGGGCGGGGTGTTTTTTTTTTAACCCCCCCCCCGGTGGTTGGGGGCTGGTGCCCCCCTATGGCTGCGGGGGGGGGCCGGAGCCAGGCGAATCGCTTGCGGCGGCGCCCCCTCCACCCTTCGTTAAACGCTCAGGGTCCCCCTCCCCCAGCCGAGCTGGGGGAGGATTTTGATTGCGCGCACCCTCCCGCAACGCATCGAGCGCCGCCCGGCACGCCGCCTCGTCGCGCGCCGCCTTCACCCGCGCGATCCGGGCGATTTGCCCTTCGCGCACCGCGACATTGTCGATGTCGAGAATCTCGATCGGGTCCTGTTCGGCGAGGCGGTATTTGTTGACGCCGACGATCACGTCCTCGCCGCGATCGACGCGGGCCTGGCGGGCGGTGGCGGCTTCCTCGATCATGGCCTTGGGCCAGCCCGCCGCGACCGCCTTGGCCATGCCGCCTTCGGCCTCGACGCGCTCGATGATTTCCCAGGCGCGGTCAACCAACTCGCTCGTCAGCGCCTCGACATAATAAGAGCCGCCCAAGGGATCGACGACCTTGGTGATGCCGGTTTCCTCCTGCAGCACGATCTGCGTGTTGCGCGCGATGCGGGCGGAGAAATCGGTCGGCAGCGCAATCGCTTCGTCGAGCGCATTGGTGTGGAGCGATTGCGTCCCCCCCAGCGCCGCCGCCAGTGCCTCCACCGTCGTGCGGATCACGTTGTTATACGGGTCCTGCTCCTGCAACGACACACCCGACGTCTGGCAATGCGTGCGCAGCATCTTGCTGCGTTCGTCCTTGGCCCCCAGCCCCGTCATCACGCGGTGCCACAAAGTCCGCGCGGCGCGCAGCTTCGCCACTTCCATGAAGAAGTTCATGCCGATCGCGAAAAAGAAGCTCAGCCGTCCGGCAAAGGCATCGATGTCCATGCCCGCCGCCATCGCTGCCTTGGCGTACTCGCGGCCGTCGGCGATGGTGAACGCAAGCTCCTGCACTTGCGTGGCACCTGCCTCCTGCATGTGATAGCCGGAAATCGAAATGCTGTTGAATTTGGGCATGTTGGCCGAGGTATAGGCGATGATATCCGCGATGATCCGCATGCTTGGGCTTGGCGGATAGATGTACGTGTTGCGGACCATGAACTCCTTCAAAATGTCGTTCTGGATCGTGCCGTCGAGCTTGGCCAAGGCTACGCCCTGCTCCTCGCCCGCGACGATGAAGAAGGCGAGGATCGGGATCACCGCGCCGTTCATCGTCATCGACACGGACATCTGATCGAGCGGAATGCCGTCGAACAGGATCTTCATGTCCTCGACGCTGTCGATCGCGACGCCCGCCTTACCGACATCGCCCGTGACGCGGGGATGATCGCTGTCATAGCCGCGGTGCGTCGCCAGATCGAAGGCAACGCTCAGCCCCTTTTGCCCGGCGGCGAGATTGCGGCGGTAGAAGGCGTTGGAAGCCTCGGCAGTCGAGAACCCCGCATATTGGCGGATCGTCCAGGCACGCCCCGCATACATCGACGCGCGCACCCCCCGCGTGAACGGCGCAAACCCCGGCAGACCGGGATCATCTCGGACGTCTTCCGCCGTATAGAGCGGCTTGACGGCAATCCCCTCCGGCGTGTGCCAGCTAAGGTCGGCGCCCTTCACTTCCTTGGCGGCAAGGGCTTCCCAGTCGGCGAGGGTGGGGCCGGTGGATGGTTTGTCAGTCATGCCTCGCCTCCTAAACCGTTTGGGCTGAGCTTGTCGAAGCCCTGTCCTTCTTTTTTGCGGTCGTCAAGGCAGGACGGCGCTTCGACAAGCTCAGCGCGAACGGTTCTGAAAAAATTATTGTCCTTTAAACTGGGCCTTGCGCTTCTGAAGGAAGCTGATCGCGCCTTCGCGCGCATCCTCGGTCTGCCCGGCCATCGACTGGCGCTCGGCCTCGCCCGCCATTGCGGCTGCATATTCGCTCTCAAGCGCGGCGGCCAAGCCTTGGCGCATCAGCCCGAGCGCGACCGTCGGCCCCGCCGCGAGCCGCGTTGCGAGCGCCATCGCCTCTTCCATCAGCACCACATCGGGTACGCATTTATGGATCAGCCCCCATTCAGCAGCCTTGGGCCCATGGATGCGCTCGCCGAGCAGCATCATTTCGGTCGCGCGCGCCTTGCCCACCAGCCGCGCGAGCATCCACGACGCGCCGCCATCGGGGACGAGGCCGATATTGACGAAGGCTTGCAGGAAATAGCCGCTCTCGCCCGCGATGCAGAAATCGGCCGCGAGCGCGAGGCTGCACCCGATGCCCGCTGCCGGACCATTCACCGCGCTCACGATCGGCACCCAAGCGTGCGCGATTTTCAGCATCGTCGGGTTGTAGCTGTTGGTCAGCGAAGTCTTCGCGCGTTCGGCCGGCGACTCCTGCGCCTGATCGCGACCGGCCAGGTCCGCGCCCGAACAAAAAGCGCGCCCCTCACCCGTGATCAGCACCGCGCGGGCGCCGTCGAGGTTCTCGATCGCATGACCGATTTCCTCAAACATCTGCGGCGGCGCGGCGTTGAGCCGCTCGGGCCGGTTGAGCGTGAGGACGAGCACGTCCCCGTTACGCTCGGTGCGGATCATTTCATAGGTCATGGCCTCTCCCCTTGTTCGCCCTTTTCGCGCGTATGTCGGATTCTGAGGATCGTGAGGTCTTCACCATCGATCTGGTACCGAATGACATACTGAATGTCGGTGACCGAATAGAGCCTAACCGTTGGGCCTGCAAACGGTCGCCCGATCAACGGTCGACGTGCCAGCACATGACCCGCGCCCACTAATCGATCCTGCACTTTGGTCGCGCGTTCGGCACTGAAGCCAAGATTGAATTCAAAAATCCTGAACAGGTCCGCCAAGGCCTTATCAGACCAGATCAGCGCCACTATTCAGCCGCTTGCGATCGGTAACGCGCGCTACGTTCATTTACTTGGCGGACAACCTCGGCATGGTCGACAACCCGTCCTGCACGAACGTCCTCCAGCCCTTCCAGAATCCCACGAAGATCATCGCGAGCATCCTCCACCGAGCCGAGCCAAGGATGTTCGGCCATGATGTCTGCCAGACCACTGTCAGGGCCGTCTATGAGGGCGCGGATCGCGGCGATATTGGCTTCAGTGGTGCTCGTCTTGCTCATCGCAGGACTTTACCACGCTTAGTGCCCCGATGCCAGTTTCGGCGTCTCCATGATCTCGGTCAGCACGCCGCCCATGTCCTTGGGGTGGACGAAGAAGATGGGCGTTCCATGCGCGCCGATGCGCGGCTCGCCGAGCACCTTTGCGCCCTTGGCCTCGAACCATGCCTTGGCCTCGTGGATGTCGGGCACTTCGTAGCAGACATGATGCTGCCCCCCCGCCGGGTTCTTCGCGAGGAAACCATGGATCGGCGATGCCTCGCCGAGCGGCTCGATCAACTCGATCTGGGTGTTGGGGGTATCGACGAAGCACACCTTCACCCCTTGTGCGGGCAAATCGAAGGGCGCGTGGATTTTCGTCGCGCCGAGCACATCGCGGTAGAGCGCGATCGATGCGTCGATCGAGGGCGTCGCAACGCCGATATGGTTTAGGCGGCCGAGTTTCATTCTTCGATCCTTGGCATGCGGGGGCCGCCGCGCGTCATTTCGATCATCGTCTCGATGCGGATCAGGCGTCGCTCATGATCGAGCAGGTCGCGGCCCTGCTCCTTCATTTCATCGACCAACTTGCCGACGGATTTCTCCAGCGCCTCGACTCGGGCGCGGAGCAGAATGACGCTTTCAATTGCCTTATAGGCATCGCCGAAGGCACTCACTGCGCGCGCAACCCGGCGCGCTCGGCCCGCAGCTGCCGCAGTTCGTCGTGCGCGCTGTCGATCAGCGTGATCATGCGGTCGAAGCTCTCGGCGATGGCGGGCACCGCTTCGTTGAGCTGAGCGACCAGGATCGCGAGCTTGTCGTCATCGCCCAGCGGCGCTTCCGCCATATACTGGCTCGACGCCTCTCGCAGCACACGCCCCACCGACATCCCGCTACCCTTGGCAAAGGCATCAAGCGCCGCCTTCTGGTCGGGGCTGGTGAGAAAGGTCACACGCTCGGTCTGCATCAGATGCACTCCTTATCATATGATTATAATGAGCGCTTCGCCGCGCTGCAAGCGCCATGCCTCGATCGAGGGTCCTGCCGCCGATATGGTTAAGGCGGCCTCGGTTCAGTGGACCATAATCCATAATCCAAACAGTGAGACCCCTAATCCGACCAGACCGCCGACGATGTTCCCAATGCGATTTAGTTCCCACAGGATTGGGGCTTGCTCCTTGGTCTGCCAGCCGCGAAACACGCCACCCCAAAAGCGTCTTCGCGTCATCATGTGGAAACTGCCGAGAAAGGCGATTGCGCAAAAGAACAATCCCAGCCCGGCAATCAAGCCCCCTATAAGATCGGCCTCATTCATAACGGGATATTATCATGCTTCTTCCACGGGTTCTCCAGCACCTTCCCCCGCAGTTTGCGTAACCCCAAAGCCACCCGCCGCCGGGTCGAATGTGGCTGAATCACTTCGTCGATGAAGCCCTTCGATGCCGCCACGAACGGGTTCGCGAACCTGGCCTCATATTCCGCGGTTCGCTCCGCAATTTCCGCCGTCGTCCGATTTCGGAAGATGATCTCGACCGCGCCTTTTGCCCCCATCACCGCGATTTCTGCGGTCGGCCAGGCATAGTTCAAATCGCCGCGCAGATGCTTCGATGCCATCACGTCATACGCCCCGCCATAAGCTTTGCGCGTGATGACGGTGATCTTGGGCACGGTCGCCTCGGCATAGGCGAACAGCAGTTTCGCGCCATGCTTGATGATGCCGTTCAGCTCCTGCGCGGTACCGGGCAGGAAGCCCGGCACGTCGACAAAGGTCAGGATCGGAATGTCGAATGCATCGCAGAAGCGCACGAAGCGCGCCGCCTTTTTCGATGAATTAATGTCGAGGCACCCCGCCAGCACCATTGGCTGGTTGGCGACGACACCGATCGTGCGCCCCTCGATCCGCCCGAAACCGACGATGATGTTTCCCGCATGCGCTGGCTGCACTTCGAAGAAATCACCCTCGTCCACCGTCTTCCGAATGACCTCGTGCATGTCATAAGGTTGATTGGCATTGGCCGGAATCAGCCGATCCAGGCTTTCCTCGAGCCGGTCCCACGGGTCCGCCGTTGGCCGTTCGGGCACGCCCTCCCGGTTGGAGGCCGGTAGAAAGTCGATGAAATCGCGCGCGGCGAGCAGCGCGTCGATGTCATTGTCGAACGCGACATCAGCGACGCCCGACTTGGTCGTATGGGTGATCGCACCGCCGAGTTCCTCCTGCGTCACGACTTCGTTGGTCACCGTCTTCACCACATCGGGGCCCGTGACGAACATGTAGCTCGAATCCTTCACCATGAAGATGAAGTCGGTCATCGCGGGACTATAAACCGCCCCGCCCGCGCACGGCCCCATGATGAGCGACAACTGCGGCACCACCCCGCTGGCGAGCACATTGCGCTGAAACACTTCGGCATAGCCGCCCAGCGACGCCACGCCTTCCTGAATCCGCGCGCCGCCTGAGTCGTTCAACCCGATCACCGGCGCGCCGACCTTCATCGCCATGTCCATGATCTTGCAGATTTTCTGCGCGTGCCGCTCCGACAGCGAGCCGCCGAACACCGTGAAGTCCTGGCTGAAAACAAACACCAGCCGACCGTTGATCGTGCCGCTCCCCGTCACCACGCCGTCGCCGGGAATGATCTGGTCGGCCATGCCGAAATCGACGCAATTGTGCTCGACATACATGTCGAGTTCCTCGAACGACCCGGCATCGAGCAGCACATCGAGCCGCTCGCGTGCGGTCAGTTTGCCCTTGGCGTGCTGCGCGGCAATCCGCCCTTCGCCCCCGCCCAATCGCGCGCGCGCACGCTTCGCTTCGAGCCGGTCGACGATCGTTTCCATGATTTTCCCCGTATGGCGTTTGTCGCCCCTTTTCCCAGCTTTCGCGCGCGATGCAAGCGCTGGGCAGGGGGTGGTCAGTCCGACTGAAAAGCCCGCCGGATCGGGCGATCCGGCGGGCCTTTAATGGTGGACGTGGCAAGGATTGAACGTGCGACCCCCGCGATATCAACAAAAGTTGTAAACGCAGAACCGCAGATTTTCGAGACTTTTGTTAGACGAGGCCCGCACTCCGCTATTTTACGCCGCGACCTGTGCCAAATGTTCTGACGACGGACAGTCATCCTGACCCTTGGCTTGGCGCTCGTTCCACCGTCTCCGCCAACTACTTGCGCGAATGGCCACGCGCGATGTGGATAGCTCTGCCGGTTTTGACCGTCTGGTTGGGTCTGGAGTTCGTTGGCTATTTCGCGGCGCGTCGGAGCGCCCGGTAACCGTAAGCAGGTGCCTAAATGTTGCCTGTGGCCAAACCACCCAGCTACGGACCTTCAGCGAAGCGTGGCCGCGTTCCTGAATGAAAGGCAAGTTTCAGGAATGCCGATATGTGCGTCGAATGGCCGCTAATGGGTCGTACTGATCGACGCATCCCAAGCGTGGCCCTATGCGCGCAGCCGCTGCCGTACTCGCTCGTATAATCGGACTCCGGTTCCAAAAAACGTCTTTTTTCAATGTTCACGAAACCAGGTGCAGCTCATTGGGGCAGATCAGGTTGCAAGTGCGCGTTCAGGCGTCTTGATTTGGTGGTTGCCGACTCGCCCCTTGCGCTTCTCGACCCGCCCTCTCGCGCACTAAGGGCCATGGTGAGCGGCTCGAGACCGGACTAATCGACGTCGTGAGCTCTCCCGGAGCTACGCGGAAGTTATAGCGGAATTGGAAGGATCGGTGGAATAGGCTCCGATTGGCGCGCAATAAGCGCGTCCCACCGCACTCTCAGCGCCCCCGGACTGGCACGCAGTGAGTGCCCCCTGAGTTATGGTATCCCCGTCACCAAGCGGATGGAAAACTAAGTCATTGAAAACTGGTGCTGCCGGTGAGGATTGAACTCACGACCTCAGCCTTACCAAGGATGCGCTCTACCACTGAGCTACGGCAGCATGTTTCGCCGCCTGTCGGGCGGGAGCGCGCCTATGGTCAGAGGGAGGCGGTCTTGTCAAGGCATCGCGCGGCGGCCTAGGCAGCATGCATGACCAACAAGCAAACCACAGCGCAGCAGGAACGGGCGGAACGCCTTGCCGCCGTGCTGCGCGACAACCTCAAGAAGCGCAAGGCGCGCGCGCGGGCGGCGACGCCCGAGGGCGGGACCGACCGCACGCGCGATGATGCCTAACCGCCCATCACGAAAGCGTTGAGCTTGTTGCCGTCGAGATCGCGGAAGTACCCCGCGTAGAAACCGCCGCCGCGCTCGCCAACCGGACCTTCGCACGTGCCGCCCTGTTCGAGCGCAATCGCATAGAGCCGGTCGACCTGCGCGCGGTCCTTCGCCGCAAGCGCGACCATCACGCCATTGCCGACGGTCGCGGGATTGCCGTCGAACGGCTTGGTCAGCCCAATGCCCGCCGCACCACCGGGCGCGCCCCAGGCAATGAAATTGTCGAATTCCATCATCCGCCCGACGCCCAATTCGGCGGCGAGGGCGTCGTAGAAAACCGCACCCCGTGCGAGATCATTGGTGCCGAGCGTGACATAGCCGATCATTGCATCTCTCCCCGAATCGATGATGGGAACATATACAGAACATACGCCGAAAGTCAATGGCTCAGCGCGGGCGATGCTCGGTGCCCATGCCGGCGGTAATGAACAGCGTGGTCGCTTCGCCGTCGACATCGGCGGTGTGCCAGACCCCCGGCGGATTGATCGCATAATCGCCCGCGTTCAGCGTGATGGCGCGCGTGCTGCCGTCAGGCAATTCCTGATGCAGCGTGATCGTGCCGCTCGTGCAGATCACCACTTCGTCACCCGCCGGGTGCATTTCCCACGAGTCCCAGCTCGCGTCGAAATGATAATAGGACACCAGCCGCCCTTCGGCGCCATCGGCGGCATTGCGCGCGCCGTAATCGGCATACCACTCCATGCCGGTGAAATCGGGCTGCACCTCAGCCTTGGCGCCAAGGCCGAGGTGGATCGGGGTCGTGAACAGCGACGGCATTGCCAGTCTCCTCCGGTCAAATCGGCGCGCACTTCGCCTCGAGCCACGCCAGCTCGTCACCCGCCATCTGCGGCCCGAGCACCGCCAGCACTTTGGCATGATAGTCATTGAGCCAGTCGCGCTCGGCGACGGTCAGCAGCGCGGGGTCGATCAGGCTGCGCTCGATCGGGCAAAAGGTCAGCGTCTCGAACCCCAGCATCGTGCCGCCTTCGCAGACGCGCTCCTCGACCAGGATCAGATTCTCGATGCGGATGCCGTATTCGCCTGCCTTGTAATACCCCGGCTCGTTCGAAATGATCATGCCCGGCTTGAGTGGCTCGGAGGGGCCGCCGCCCGGATAATTGGGCTGCGCGATCCGCTGCGGCCCTTCGTGCACCGCGAGATAAGCCCCGACGCCGTGGCCGGTGCCATGCGCGTAATCGAGGCCTACCTCCCATAAGGGTCGCCGCGCAAACCCATCGAGCTGCCCGCCATTGGTCCCCGCCGGGAAGATCGCGGTGGCGAGCGCGATGTGCCCCTTAAGCACGCGGGTGAAGCGGTCGCGCATTTCCGGCGTCGGTTCGCCCACCGGCAGCACGCGCGTCACATCGGTGGTGCCATCGGCATATTGCCCACCCGAATCGACCAGATAGAGCTGGCCGAGTTCAAGCCGCGCGTTCGACTCCTGGTCGACGCGATAGTGGGGCGAAGCGCCATGCGCGCCGGTCGCCGAAATCGTATCGAAGCTAGTGTCGAGCAGCACGCCACTGGCCTCGCGGAACGTCTGTAGTTTCGCCACGCAATCAAGCTCGGTCAGCCCGCCCTTGGGCGCTTCGGCCTCGACCCAGCGCAGGAAGCGCGCGAGCGCCGCCCCGTCGCGCGCCGATGCCGCGCGGTGGCCGGCAATTTCGACCGGGTTCTTCATCGCCTTCGCCAGCACCACCGGATCACGCAACGGCAGGATCGTCGCGCCGCCCGCCGTGAGCGCGTCGAAAATCGCCGCCACCGCGCGCTCCGGGTCCGCGGCGATGCGCTTGCCCGCAAATCCGCCCAGCGCGCGTGCAAAAGCATCGCGGTCATGCAGCCGGATCGCATTGCCCAAATGGCGGCGGACCTCGTCGGTCAGCTTGTCGGGCGCAACGAACAGATCGGCGGTGCCATCGGCCTGCACGATCGCATAAGCGAGCGCGACCGGCGTATGCGCGACATCGCGCCCGCGGATGTTGAGCAGCCACGCAATCGAATCGAGCGCGGTCAGCACCACCGCATCGGCCTTGCGCTCGGCGAGCCACGCACCAACCTGCGCGCGCTTCTCCGCCGACCTTAGCCCCGCGCGCGCATCATCCTGCACCGCGAGCGTGGCGGGCGAGGGCGCAGGGCGATCGGGCCACACCGCGTCGACCGGGTTGGTGTCGACCGCCACCAAGGTCGCGCCACGTTCGGCCAGCGCCGCGCGCGCTTCGTTCACCCAGGCGCTGGTGTGGAGCCACGGGTCATAGCCGATCCGCCCGCCCTGCGGCGCATTGGCCCCCAGCCATGCCGACACGCTGGTCGCGGGCACACCGACGAACTGCCAGTCATCCGCCGACACCTGCTGGCGCACTTGCAGCGTGTAGCGCCCGTCGGTGAAAATCGCAGCATCGGCGGGCAGCACCACCGCCGTTCCCGCTGATCCCTGAAACCCGGTCAGCCACGCCAACCGCTGCGCATAATCGCCGACATATTCGCTCATATGCTCGTCAGTCAGCGGCACGACGAAACCGTCGAGCGCGGTGGCGGCAAGCTGCTCGCGCAAGGCTGCGAGACGGGCGGCGTGAGTCGACATCGACGTTACTCCAACGAAAAGGGTCTGCTGCGCCCGTTATGCCAGCTTGGCATCCCGCGCGACAGACCCTCGCGTGACAGTCCCGTCAGGCGGCGATTACTTGGCCGGTTCGGGCGCGTTCTGCCCGGCATACCAGGCGAGCCAGCGATCCATCCGATCCTTCAGGAAGCTCGGGCGGCGCAGCCCGTGATGCTCGCCCGGATAAATGATCAGCCCGCTTTTCACACCCAGACTGCTGAGCGCCTGATACATCTGCTCCGAATTGAGCAGCGGCACGTTGAAATCCTTGTCCCCGGCCATGAACAGCGTCGGCGTCTTGATCCGATCGGCGTGGTAAAAGGGGTAGGAGCTGCGCAGCCACACATCCATATGCTCCCACGGGCGGCCCAGCTCGACTTCGTAATCGCGGATATATTGGTCGGTGCCATAGCCTGCGAGGACATTGGCGATGCTCGCGCCCGAGACGGCGGCCTTGAAACGCGTGTCGCTGGCGATCAGATAATTGGTCAGCATCCCGCCATAGGACCAGCCGCCGACATAGAGCCGCTCGGGATCGGCGATCCCGCGCGCGACCGCATCGTCGATTCCGGCCAGCGCATCGGGCACCGCGGGGCCACCCCAATCCGCATACAGCGCCTTGGCATAGGCCTCGCCGCGCCCGGTGCCGCCGCGCGGATTGGTCGAGACCACGGCATACCCCTGCCCCGCGAAAATCTGCCAGACGATGCTGAAGCCCGCATCAAACTGCGCTTGCGGCCCGCCGTGGTTGTAAAGGATGGTCGGCAACCGCGTGGCGGGCTTGCCCGGCGGGGTGACGACGAAGCCGTGCACTTCGGTGCCGTCCTTCGATGTGAAGCTGGCCCGCGCGACCGGCGCGAGCGTCACTGTCTTGAGCCAGTCGTCATTCTGGTGGCTCAGCTGGCGCAGCCCGCCCTTGGCGTCGAGCACATGGACTTCGGTCGGGTGCGCAGGATCGGACACCAGCACCGCCAGCGCGCCTTTTGGCCCGGGCGCGGGCGAGCCGAACACGCGGAACCCGCTCGCCACATCGCGCAACGCGCCGCCGTCGAGCGGCACCTCGGCCAGCCGCACCACGCCGTCATCCTCAACGGTGACGCGGATCGCCTTGCCGTCGCTGGTCCAGATCGGTTCGCTGACATTGCGGTCGAGGCTGGCGGTCAGGATGCGCGGCGCGCCGCCGCTTGCTGGCACCACCGCGAGCGTGCGCACGCCATAGCCGATCAGCGCGACCGGCCCGCCTTGGATATAGGCGATCGACTTGCCGTCGGGCGACCACGCCGGATAGCTGCCCGATCCCCGGCCATTATCGTCGCCGGGAAAAGTCGTGAGCGCGTGTGGCTCGGTCGCCGTGTCGTTCACCGTCGCCAGGAACAAATTGGTGTCGTAATTGCGATCGGGGTCGGCGGTGCGGTTGGACACGAACACGATCGACTTGCCGTCGGGCGACCAGGCGGGCAGCTCTTCGTCGAAATCGCCGGTCGCCAGCCGCCGCGCCTTGCGTGTCGCGAGATCATAGAGCCAGACGCGGCTGCGCTGTTTGCCGAGATAGCCGCTGCTGTCGGCCTTGAACTGGAACCGGTCGATGACGATCGGCTTGGGTTTTTTGTCACCGGCTTTGGCCGGGGGCGCGGCATCGGCGGGCTTGTCGGCGTCGGGGTCGGCGGGCTTGTCCGCCGCTGGCTTGGCGGGCTTGTCCTCGGGCTCGGGATCAGTGACGACCAACGCGAGTGTTTTGGCATCGGGCGACCAGACCAGATCGTCGACCGACCCCTTGATGCCCGGCAGCTTCGTCGCTTCGCCCCCGGCCCGGTCGAGCAACCACAGCGCCGAATCGCCCTTGTCCTCGCCGCGCGATGAGGTGAAGGCGAGCCATTGGCCGTCGGGGCTGAAGCGCGGGTTCGATTCGCTTTCGCCCTTGCGGCTGGTGATCTGGACGGTGCGGCTGCCGTCCCAGCGCGTCATCCACAGATGCGTTTCCTGCTTGTCGGCGGCGACATCGGTCGACTGGACGGCATAGGCGACCCAGGTGCCCGACGGGTCGACCTGCGGATCGCGCACGCCCTTGATTCGCGCGATGTCATCAGAGGTTACCGGATGCGGGCCGGGGGCTGCGCCCGCCAGCAGCCAGCCGCTGAGCATCAGCACGGTCAGTCGCTTCATCATATCGTCGCCCCCAATGGCCCAGCCCCGTTGGCGCAATTAGACCAGCCCGCGCCGTCGCTTGCAAACCGTAATCAATGCGGGAGAGGGTTGGCCCGCTCCCCAAGTTGACGTCACGCCGTCGCGCGGAAACCGGACCTTAGGGTTGAGACTCAATCAAAGCCAAAAGGCGATGGCGGTGGCGAGGGCGACGGCTGAGAGGAAGTTGGCGGCGAG
>JAIETY010000204.1 GCA_019744885.1 Sphingomonas sp. | reverse complement strand
TCGCCGCCAACTTCCTCTCAGCCGTCGCCCTCGCCACCGCCATCGCCTTTTGGCTTTGATTGAGTCTCAACCCTAGGCTTCGTCGGTGACCGGCTTGGCCCGCCCGCGCCGCTTCTCGGTGAACCAGATGCCGATGATCGCGAGCTCGTAAAGAATGATCAGCGGGATCGCGAGCAATAGCTGCGACCCGATGTCGGGCGGGGTCAACACCGCCGCAATGCCGACCGCCGCGACAATCGCATAGCGCCGCGCGCCGATCAGTTGCTTGCGGGTAACAATGCCGGCGCGTTCGAGCAGCATCAGCAGCACCGGCAGCAGGAACGAAATCCCGAAGCCGAACATGAACTGCATCACAAAGCCGAGATAATTGTTCACATCGGGTAGCGCTTCCTGCGTCACCCCGCCCAGATCGCCCTGAAAGCCCAGCAGGAACTTGAGCGCAATCGGTATCGCAATGAAATAGGCGAGCGACGCGCCAATCGTGAAAAGGATCGGCGTCGCGATCAGGAACGGCAGCAGCGCGTTCTTTTCGTTGCGGTAGAGGCCGGGCGCGACGAACTGCCACACTTGTGTCGCGATGACCGGCGACCCGATCATCACCGCCGCGAAGAACGCGACTTTCAATTGGACGAAAAACCCGCCGAACACATCGGTGTTGATGATTGTCTTCTGCCCTGCCGCGACAAGCGGATGGACGAGAACCTCAAGGATTGGCCGCGCGAACGCAAAGCACAGCGCAAACGCGAGCCCGACCGCGATCAGGCAATAAATCAGCCGCCGCCTCAGCTCGACTAGATGATCAAGCAGCGGCGCGCGCGATGCGTCGATTTCGCTCGTATCCTTGGCCGGCGCGTTCATTTGGGCGGTTCGACCGGCACGCTGGCATCGGGGTGAAGGCCAAGCGCGGCATCGATCTCATCAAGGCTGGGCGGTGGCGGCCCGGTCAGCACCGGTGTGGCCGTCATCACCGGCGGCGCATCGACATCGTGGCTGGTTTCAGGCGCGAA
Source organism: Sphingomonas sp. (assembly GCA_019744885.1). Lineage (GTDB taxonomy): Bacteria > Pseudomonadota > Alphaproteobacteria > Sphingomonadales > Sphingomonadaceae > Sphingomonas. Next base: position 11,393 of record JAIETY010000204.1, on the reverse strand, counting down.
CGGCACCATGGGTGTGGACGGGGTGAGCGCGGTGTCGCGCATGATGCGCTCATTTTCCTTTGCCCATTTTTCTTCGAGCTCTTTGAGCTCGGCTTCGCGCATCATCGTGTCAAAGCCGCTGCGGACCTGGCGCATCACGCCGCGCCCGCGCCCGACCCAATAGCCGACCACCCGCATGGCCTTGGGCAAATCCTTCGGGCCAATCACCACCAGCGCGACGAGCGCCACCAGCAGCAATTCGGACGAATCGACATTGAACATGCGGCGGTCTTAGCCGTCCTTGGCGGCGGGCTCGGGCTCGGCCTTGGCGTCGATCCGGCTCGCGGGCTTGCCGTCTTCGTCCTCTTCGGCGAGGCCCTTTTTGAACTGCTTCACACCCTTGGCGACATCACCCATCATCGCCGAGAAGCGACCGCCGCCCAGCACCAGAATCGCGACGCCACCAAACAGCAGCCAATGCATCAGGCTGAAACCACCCATGATCATTCTCCTATTCGCTCGAACCGCCTATCTAGGCGTCTTCCTCGCCATTTGCCACCTCGGCGTGTTCGAAAGCGAGATCAATCGGATCGAGCAGTCCGGCAGCGCGCAGATCGTCGATGCCGGGCAAGTCGCGGCGGCTGATCAGGCCGAAATGCGCGAGAAATTCAGGCGTTGTCGCATAGAGCAACGGCCGCCCCGGCACTTCGCGCCGCCCCGCCGGGCGCACCCACCCCGCCGCCATCAGCACGTCGAGCGTGCCCTTGGAAATCTGCACCCCCCGGATCGCTTCGATTTCGGCGCGGGTGACCGGTTCGTGATAAGCAATGATCGCCAGCGTTTCGACACCAGCACGGCTGAGCTTGCGCGGCTCCTCCCGGTCGCGGCGGAGCAGATGGGCGAGATCGGCGGCGGTCTGGAAATGCCAGCGATCGCCGCGCTGAACCAGCTCGATCCCGCGCCCCGCATAATGCGTGGCCAGTTCGACCAGCGCCGCACGGACATCGCCTTCACCCGCATGCGCGCGGATCGCCTCGACTGTCAGCGGATCGTCGGCGGCGAACAGCACCGCTTCGACCGCGCGAACATAGTCATCGGCCGGATCGCCGCTCATGCCGGCCGCCGCAGATACAGCGGCGCGAACGGCGCTTGCTGGCGCAGCTCGACCCGGCCCTGCCGCGCGAGTTCAAGCGAGGCGAGAAACGACGACGCCAGCGCCGATTTGCGGAACGCGCCGCCTGCCCCTTCAGGCAAAAACTTCTCGATCGTCGCCCAGTCGATCGTCTCGCCGATCAGCCGCGCCACGCGGTCGAGTGCCGCTTCGAGCGTCATGACCGGGCGATTGGCGACGATATGCATCACCGGTCGCGTCCGCGCGGTCACGCGGCCATAGGCCTCGATCAGGTCATAGAGATCCGCGTGCCACGCCGCTGTGCGAATCGTCTTCAGCCCCTCGGGCGCGGCGCGCACGAAGACGTCGCGCCCCAGACGATCACGCGCGAGCAACCGCGCACCTGCTTCGCGCATCGCGCTCAGCCGCTCGAGCCGCAATTGCAGCCGCAGCGCAAGCTCTTCGGGGCTCGGCTCCTGCTCGGGATCGCGCGGCAGCAGCAGCGCCGACTTGAGGTAAGCGAGCCACGCCGCCATCACCAGATAATCGGCGGCGACTTCGAGCTTGAGCGCGCGCGCCCGCTCGATGAAGTTCAGATATTGCTCGACCAGTTCGAGGATCGACAATTGCCGCAGATCGACCTTTTGCGTCCGGGCAAGCGCGAGCAGCAGGTCGAGCGGCCCTTCCCAGCCATCAATGTCGAGCGTCAGCGTATCGGGATCGGCGTCCATCGCCCCAGCCTTGCCGGATTTTGCGCTTGAGCGAAAGTCGTTGCGCCGATCGGTCGCGTCTCGGAAAAATCCAGTGCCGCAGTGCAATAAAACAAGTTGATTTTCCAGTAACGATGCGGCCCATGATAAATATTGACCAAGTCCGGCCGCTGCGGTACGCTACGGAACAAGGCAAATTTGTAACGCATTAAGCTATCGTCTCGCTCCGGCAAGTCGACTCAAAGATGCGTGCACTCTTGGGGAGAGTTGTGGCATGAAAACTCGGATCGCTCGCATCCTGGCCAGTGTCGCGATGGCGGCGGGTGCCGCTTCACCGACCGCCGGCACGGCGCAAAGCTCGGTCGCCTATCTGTCGCAGGGGCCCAACTGGACCAACGCGACCCGCACCGCCTTCTACAGCCAGGATCAGGGCTCACAGATGATCCCCTATGCCTGGCTGAGTGCTATCAAAACGCCCGACGGCAAGCCGTTCCTGTTCGATCAGCTCCAGCGCTACGGTTATCTGCCCAATGCCTTTGCGCGCAGCGGCACCAATCTGCCGATCGGCTTCACGCTGGCGGGGCCTGCCGGCAACCAGATGGCGGGGATGACCTGCGCGGCATGCCACACGCGTAACATCGTCGCCAACAACGTCACCTACCGTGTCGACGGCGGTCCGGCGATCGTCGATTTTCAGGCGCTGCTGGTCGACATGGTCGGCGGTGTCGGCAAAGTGCTCGCCAGCGATGCGGCGTTCGGTGATTTCGCCACCGCCGTGCTCGGCGCAGGCGCGACACAGGCGCAGCGCGATAATCTGAAGCTGTCGGTGCAGACTTGGTATGATCGCGAAAATGAGATGGTCACCCGTTCGCTGCCTAGCGCCGATCTCTGGGGTCTGGGGCGGCTCGACGCGGTCAGCATGATCTTCAACCGGCTGGCCGGGCTCGATCTGGGGCCAGCGCCGACCTATCTGATCGCCGACAACATCCGCGCGGCCGACGCACCCGTGCGCTATCCCTTCATCTGGAACGCGCCGAAGCAGGACAAGACGCAGTGGCCGGGTTTTGCCGACAATGGCAATGATCTGCTCGGCCTCGCGCGCAATCTGGGCGAGGTGTACGGCGTGTTCGGCATCTATCACCCGGTCAAGTCGGGCACGGTGATCAGCAACGTCAATTTCCTTAAAGGCAATTCGGCCAATTTCAGCGGGCTTGGCGCGCTCGAAGGACTGGTCAAGAAGATCGGCGCGCCGCGCTGGCCGTTCGCGGTCAACACCCAGCTGGCAGCACAGGGCAAGGCGATTTTCGGTCGCCCGACCGAAAGCGGCGGCTGCGCTGCCTGCCACGCCGAAAAGCCCGGCGTGACCCGCCCGCTTTTTCAAGCGACCTGGGCAACGCCGATCCAGGACGTCGGCACCGACTCGCACCAATATGCGATCCTCGGCCGCGACGCGCAGTCGGGCGTGCTGGAGGGCGGCAAGTTCCGTCTCGTTGGCACGCCGATCCCCAAGACGACGACGGCGTTCAAGCTGCTGAGCTTCTCGGTGATCGGGTCGATCCTGCAGCAAAAGCTCAGCTTCATCGGGCTGGGCGCCGCACCCCAGAATAAGAGCGCCACGCAGAACGCACTCGCGGGCGCCTTCCGCGAGGATGCCGTCAATCCACCGACCGACACCTTCAAATATGAATCGCGCGTGCTCTACGGCATCTGGGCAACCGCGCCCTATCTCCACAATGGCTCGGTCCCGTCGCTCGCCGATCTGCTCAAGCCCGCCGCGCAGCGCCCGGCGACATTTGCGGTTGGGCCGAATTATGACACGAGCCGCGTCGGCCTCGCGGCGCAACAGCCCGGCGCTTATGTCCGCACCACCACGGGCTGCGACGCGCGCGGATCGGGCAACAGCCGCTGCGGTCATGAATTCGGGACGACGCTGACCGATGCGGAGAAGACCGCGCTGCTGGAGTATCTGAAGGTGCTTTAGCGGCGCTTCTGCTTGAGTCACCCACCTGGCACCGCTCGCCCTGAGCTTGTCGAAGGGCCGTCCTTCTTGTGCGACGTCCTCGAAGAAGAAGAGCAGTGCTTCGACAAGCTCAGCACGAACGGGTCGGAGGAATTCCATCAACCCCGAAACGTGTCCGGCGTTCAGACCAGCGCCAGCAGCGCATCGCGCTTGGCGATCAGTTCGGCAAAATCGCCCTCACCCGGCTTGATCGTCGCCATCGCCCGGTCAAGCCGCGCAAGCGACGCGTCGGGCATGTCGCCAATCCGCCCGGCGATATCGACCATCTCGTCCATCCGCGCCCAGCAATCGAGCACCACGTCGCATCCCGCCGCAAGCGCCCCCGCCGCCTTCTCACCCGCCGTGCCGCTCAACGCCTTCATGTCGATGTCATCGGTCATCAGCAGGCCGTCGAAGCCGATCCGCCCGCGAATGATGTCGCCAACGATCACCGGCGACAGCGTTGCCGGCCGCGCGGCATCCCAAGCCTCGAAAACGATGTGCGAGGTCATGCCCATCGGCGCGTCCTTCAGCGCGGTGAACGGCGCGAGATCGACTTCGAGCTCGGCGTCGGACGCGGTCACCGTCGGCAGATGATAATGCGTGTCGACCACCGCGCGGCCATGCCCCGGCATGTGCTTGACCACCCCGACCACGCCGGCACGTCGCAAGCCATCGATCACCGCGCGACCCATCGCTGCGACGCGCTGCGGCTCACGCCCATAAGCGCGCGTGCTGATTGCCTCGGTGGTGTCGGGCTGCGCCACGTCGAGCAGCGGCAGGCAATCGACGTTGATCCCGACCTCGGCCAGCATCAGCGCGATCGCCTGCGCATTGGCGCGCGCTGCCTCGATCGCCGACATCGGCGCGATCTCGTATAGCGCATCGAACGCGGGACCTGCCGGAAAGGGTGGCCATTCGGGTGGCGCCATTCGGGCGACGCGACCGCCTTCCTGATCGATCAGGATCGGCACGTCGTCGCGCCCGGTCAGCGTGCGTAATGAGTCAGTTAACGCACGAAGCTGTGATCGCGTCTCAACATTGCGACGGAACAGGATGAAGCCACACGGCTGACTCTCGGCGAAGAAAGCGCGCTCATCGTCGGTGAGCGCGGGGCCGCTCAGCCCGAAAATTACTGGCTTCATCGGCACCCCGCGTTGATCAGTTCGGCGGAACGAAGCACGCCTCGCCTGCAACCTTCAGCTTGCCGCAAAGCTCAGTCGCCGCCCCCGCGCTGCCGGCATTGACGCGCAGGCGAAACACCGTGCGGCCATTGACCGCAGCCTGCTCGACCGAATGGCCGAGCGGCGCGACATAAGCGAAACGCTTCGATGCCGCTGCCCAAGCGCCATTGGCCGCTGCTGCGGTCGGGAACGACCCAAGCTGCACCAGCGCGCTGCTCGACGTGCCCGCCGGAATCGGCTTGCCGCCGGGGAGCGTGACGGGCGCTTCGGGCATTTGCTTGAGGTCGATCTTGGCGTTTTTCGGCCCCTTGCCTTCGCTCGTGGCGAAGGAGGTATCGCCCTCGCCTTCAACCTTGCGACCGCCGGCGTCCTCGGGCTTGACCTTGTAATCACCTTCCTGCGCGGCGATCAGCTGGCCGTTGCCGTCGGGCTTGGCCCCGCCGCCGCTCAGCGCGACATAGCCGAACACCAACAGCGCAATGAGCACCAGCCCGCCCATGATCAGCGGCAGCATCCGCATGATCGACGGGCGCTCCTGATAGTCTTCGTCGGCGGTTTCGAGCCAGGGCAGACGCTCTTCGTCGTGCACGGTGTCGCTGCTGCTTGCCATCAATTCAACTCCTCTACCGCCTCGACGCCCATGATCGCCAAGCCGTTGCGGATCACCTGTCCTAGCGCATCGGCAAGATAAAGTCGCGCGGCGGTAAGCGCGGGGTTGTCCAAGATCAGGAATCGCCGGTCGGGCCGGTCGTTGCCGACATTCCACTGCGCGTGGAAGGCCGCGGCCAGATCGTAGAGGTAGAAGGCCACCCGGTGCGGCTCGCGCGCGGCGGCGGCAGTCTCGATGAGGCGCGGGAATTGCGCCGCGAATTTGACCAGCGCCAGCTCCTCGGCGTCGAGCAACGCCAGATCGGCGCCATCGGCGGTGATCCCCGCCTCCGCCGCTTTGCGCGCCAGCGAGCGCGTGCGGGCATGCGCGTACTGAACGTAGAACACCGGATTGTCCTTCGACGCTTCGACCACCTTGGCGAAGTCGAAATCCATCTGCGCGTCGGATTTGCGCGTCAGCATCGTGAAACGCACGACATCCTTGCCGACTTCGCGCACCACGTCCGCCAGCGTGACGAAATTGCCCGCACGCTTCGACATTTTCACCGGCTCGCCGCCGCGCAGCAGCCGCACCATCTGCACCAACTTGACGTCGAACCGCGTCTTGCCGCCCGTCAGTGCCTGCACAGCCGCCGTGATCCGCTTGACCGTGCCGGCATGATCGGCGCCCCAGATGTCGATCAACTGATCGGCGCTCTGGCTCTTCTGGAAATGATAGGCGAGATCGGCGCCGAAATAGGTCCACTCCCCGCTCGACTTGCGGATTGGCCGGTCCTGGTCGTCGCCAAACTGCGTCGAGCGGAACAGCGGCAGCACCACCGGTTCCCAATCCTCGGGCGTCTCGCCCTTGGGGGCCTCAAGCACGCCGTCATAGATCAGGTCGCGCGCGCGGAGCGTCGCCTCGGCGGCTTCGGGCTTGCCCGCCGCTTGCAGCGCGGCTTCGGACGAAAACAGGTCGTGGTGGATGCCGAGCAGCGCGAGATCGGCCTTGATCAGATCCATCATCGCCGCCACCGCATGCGTCCGGAACAGGACCAACCACTCGGCTTCGGGCGCCGCGACATAACGATCGCCGAACTCGGCGGCGAGCGCCTCCCCCACCGGCACCAGATAGTCGCCCGGATACAAGCCTTCGGGGATTGCAATCGTCTCGCCCAGCGCTTCGCGGTAGCGCAGGTGGACCGAGCGCGCGAGCACATCGACCTGCCCGCCCGCGTCGTTGATATAATATTCGCGCACGACCTTGTTGCCCGAAAATTCGAGCAAGCTCGCCAGCGCATCGCCAACCACCGCGCCCCGGCAATGGCCCATGTGCATCGGACCGGTCGGGTTGGCGGAGACATATTCGACGTTGACCGTTACCGGCTCAGCCCGCGTCACGCGGCCATAATCGGCGCCCTCGCTGGTGATCGTGCGCAACTCGCTCCGCCAGCTATCCTCGCCCAACGTCAGGTTGATGAAGCCCGGCCCGGCAATCGCCACCGACGCGACTTCATCCAGCGTGCCGAGTTCGGCTGCGATCCGCTCGGCGAGCGCGCGCGGCGCCATCCCCGCAGGCTTGGCGAGCACCATTGCGGCATTGGTCGCGAGATCGCCGTGGCTGGTGTCGCGCGGCGGCTCGACCGTGACGCCGCTGCGGGCAAGCGCGGCGACTTCGGGAATTCGGTCGAGAGCGGCATCGAGATGCGCGGTAAAGCGAGTGTAGAGCGTCATGCCCGCGCGCTTAGCCCAAGCCAGGGCAACGCGCAAAATCTAACCGAAATGGTGGCATGATTCGTGGCATCGCACAGGCGGGAATGATAGCTTGACCTCGATTCCGGGGGAGCAAAGAAATGGCCGACGAACCAGCCGATGAGCAGCCTGCACCAACGCCGACACCGGCACCCGCGCCTACGCCTCCCTCTCCTCCCACTCCCCCGCCTACCCCCACGCCCCCGCCGCCAGCGTCATACTGGTGGGATTCACTCATCGTCCCGGGGACGTTGGTGATTGGCCTTGGACTGTTTCTGCTTTTCGTTTTCCAATATCTCCAGATGCTTCCCGAGGCGCAACGTTCGACGATCGAAGGGACCCGGCTGATCCTGGTGTTGACGCTGATCGTCAGCATGCTTGGATTTGGCGGGCTGATGATCGCGCGGGCGCTTTTCGGCTCGGGCGACGCTGACGATCTCAACACGCGCTATCGACTGGCGCGCGAAGTGTTTTTGGTCTTCGCAGGGACCTTTGGCACCGTCACCGGATTTTACTTCGGCTCGGCGGGGACAGGCATGGCAGCGGCGACTCCGTTCGCCGTGAAATCCTCCTTCGCCGGGGGCAAGGTATTGCTCACGATCGAAGGCGGCGCCGCGCCATTCGTGGCGTTGCTCGCCCCTGACGGCAAGTCGGCCAGTACGCTACAGCACAGCGCGGAGCGCGCGATCAGCTTTGAAGTGGGCGGGGACGCGTGCCCCGACAAAGCGAAGATCACCGTCGTCGATGGGCGCGGCCAGCAAAGCGAGACGGTCCTCGCGTGCGACGCGGCGGACGCGGTGGATACCGGCAACGCGACGGCGCCTGCTGCCGAGGCGGACAATATGACGATGACGAACAACGCCAACTGATCGGCAGCGATTGCCGGGCTGGACTCGACGGGCAAAGGCGGCAAGCTTGGCGGCATTGCCCGCTGAAAGGATTGCCATGCGTCGTATCGCTCTGTTGCTCGCCACTGCCCTGATCGCGACCTCGCCTGCCCTTGCCGCGCCCAAGGGTCAGGCGGGTAAGGTGTGGCAAGCAGCAGAGGCGTTGCGCGCCGAACAGCTCACGCTGCTCGAACGCCTCGTCAACATCGATTCAGGGACGGGCGACAAGGTCAGCGGGCAAAAGGCGCAGGAGCTGGTCGCCGACCAGCTCCGCGCGCTCGGGATGGACGTGACCCTCATCCCGGCGGAAAACCCGGCCTATCCCGACAATCTCGTCGCGACGCTGAAAGGCCGGGGCAAGGGGCGCGTGCTGCTGATCGCGCATACCGACACCGTGTTCGAACCCGGCACCGTTGCCAAGCGCCCGTTCAGCACCGACGGCAAGCGCGCCTATGGCCCCGGCGTCGGCGACGAAAAGGGCGGCGTCGTCGAAGGCATCATGGCGATCAAACTGCTCAAGCAATTGAAGATCGACGATTATGCGTCGATCACGTTCCTCGTCGAAACCTCCGAAGAGCGTGGCTCGCCGGGCACGCGCGCGCTGATCAACAAGCTCGTCGGCACTGCCGATGTCGAACTCAATCTCGAACCCGGCGATGCGCCAGACACGCTTACCGTCTGGCGCAAGGGCAGCAATTCGTTCGACATTACGGTCAAGGGCCGCCCCGCGCACGCCGGCGTTGCGCCGCAGCTCGGGCGCAACGCCGCGCTTGAGCTGATCCATCAGATCCAGCTCGCCGACAGCCTGCCCAAGGTCGGCGACGGCGTGACCGCGAACCTGACGCTGATGAAGGCGGGCAGCCGTTACAACATCATCCCTGAAGATGCGTCGGCCACCTTCAACGTCCGCATCCGCGAGAAAGCGCAGGGCGAGGCGGTCGACGCCGTGTTCCGCAAAAATGCCGCGACCACAATCATCCCCGATACGGTGGTGACCGTGAAGCGCGAAATCAGCTACCCGCCGCTCCCAGACAACCCCCAGACGCAAGCGCTCGCGACGCTCGCCGAGCGCATTTACGGCGAGTTGGATCGCCGGATCGCGCGCGGCGGCAATGGCGGCGCGTCCGAATCGGCGATGGCCTATGAAGGCGGCGTTGCGGCGCTCGACGGGCTAGGGCCGATCGGCGGGGGCTTCCATTCGGAGCTGGAATATATCGAACTCGATTCGATCACGCCCCGGCTCTACCTGCTCACGCGGCTGATCATCGAAACCGGCAAGAACCCGCCCGCGCGGCGGGAATAGGGGCGTTCTTCCCAGGCCAATCCACGCCTCACCCGATCGTGTCGAGCGAAGTCGAGACACCGCGCGATGCCCTCGCGGCCCGTCCCTCGACTTCGCTCGGGACGAACGGTGGGATCTGTCGATAAAGCCGCCGGTACAGCCTACTGCGGCCCCGCATAATCGCTGAACCGCGTAATCTCGGGCTCGAACACCATCTTCACGCTGCCGGTCGCACCGTGGCGCTGCTTGGCGATGATCAGTTCGGACAGCCCCTGCACCGCGTGAATCCGCTGGCTCCATTCGTCATGCTTCTGGCCCACCGAAGGCGCGCTGTCGGCCATCGGCTTGCTCGGCTCCTGCATCGCCAGATAATAATCCTCGCGGAACACGAACATCACGATATCGGCGTCCTGCTCGATCGATCCCGATTCGCGCAGGTCCGACAGCATCGGCTTCTTGTCTTCACGGCTTTCGACCGCGCGGCTGAGCTGCGACAGCGCGAGCACCGAGACGTTCAGGTCCTTGGCCATCGTCTTCAGCCCGCGGCTGATTTCGGAGATTTCCTGCACCCGGTTGTCGCTGGCGCGGCTCCCGCTGCCGCTCAGTAACTGGAGGTAGTCCACCACCACCAGCCCGATCTCATTCTTGTGCTTGCGCTGCAGCCGCCGCATCCGCGTGTGCAGCCCGCTGATCGACAGGCCGGCGGTATCATCGATGAACAGCGGCAGGTTCTGCAGCTCGATCGATGCCTGCACCAGCCGCTGCATTTCGGCGCTGTTGAGCTTGCCCATCCGCAGCTTTTCCGAGCTGATCAGCGATTGTTCGGCCAGGATGCGCGTCGCGAGCTGATCGGCCGACATTTCGAGGCTAAAGAAGGCGACCTTGCTACCAACCGAGCGATCGGCGGGGATGCCGTCGGCAATGTCGCGCATGAAGCGTTGCGCGGCGTTGAAGGCGATGTTGGTGGCGAGCGAGGTCTTGCCCATGCCCGGCCGCCCGGCGAGGATCATCAAGTCCGACTTGTGCATCCCGCCGGTCTTGGTGTTGATCGATTCGAGCCCCGTCGTGATGCCCGACAGGCTGCCCCCGGCGTTGAGCGCGCGCTCGGCCATTTTGACCGCCATCGTCGCGGCCTGGCCAAAGCTCTTGATCGCATTCTCGCTATTGCCCTCGGCGGCGACCTTGAACAGCGCCTCTTCGGCGAGTTCGACTTGCTTGCGCGGATTGACTTCCTCCGACGTGTCGGTCGCGCGGTCCACCATCTCGCGGCCCACCGTCACTAGGGTCCGCAGCATCGCGAGGTCATAGATTTGAGTCGCGAAGTCGCGTGCGCCGATCAGCCCGGCCCCGCTGCCCGTCAGCTGCGCGAGATAGGCGGGGCCACCGAGCGCACGCATCCCTTCGTCTTCGGTGAACAGCGGGCGCAGCGTCACCGGCGTTGGCCGCATATCGTTACCGCGCAGCCGCTTGATCGCCGAAAAAATGCGGCCATGGACCGGCTCGTAGAAATGCTCCTCGGTCAGCCGGTCACCGATGTCGTCGGCAATCCGCTCGTCGAGCATCATCGCGCCGAGCAGCGCCGCTTCGGCCTCGACATTCTGCGGCAAGCTTTTGGGAACCGCGACTAGCGGGGTGGGATCGACAGGATGCGTGGCCATGCCGCCTTTTCGGCGTCCCCGCCGTCGCGATCAACCCGGCGCGGCCAATCTATGGTGGATAAGTGCCCATGCGCTTGGGCGTTGATTCGGGCGCGCGTTCGCCCGATAGGCTGATGACATGGCCGACCCCCGGATCATCGACGTCAAGCTCGACGAACGCACCATCTTGTGGCGCAGCGCCGATATCGAGCAGGAGCGGCGCATTGCGATCTTCGATCTGATCGAGGGCAATTATTTCAAGCC
>JAIETY010000023.1 GCA_019744885.1 Sphingomonas sp. | reverse complement strand
CGGGTAACGGGAATCGAACCCGTGTATTCAGCTTGGAAGGCTGCTGTACTACCATTGTACTATACCCGCGCCGGAGCGCAGGCGATTACCGTCAAGCGCGCGCCCGCGCAAGCGGCGACGTCCTTCACGGCTTGCTTACCATTGGGAGGCTATCAATCCGCTTGATGTTGCACGATCCTGCCCTTGCCCGCGCCGCCACGGCTGATCCACGCCCGGTGTCCGCCGTCAGCACCGGGGTGGGCGTGGTCGGGCTGATCGGCCTGCTGTGCTGGGTCGCGGTGGCGCGCTGGTTCAAGATGGACGGGCCGCTGTCGGCGATGACCAATGTGGTCGCGTGCGGCGTGCCGATGGTGCTGTGGTCGGTATTCGTCGACAAGGTGCATTTGCGTCCCTCGACCGGGATCGACTGGGCGCAGACCAAGAGCTGGCGCGAGACGATCGATATCAGCCTGACCAAGCTTGCGGGGCTGTGGATCACCTGGGTCGGCATCGCGCTGATCTATTTCACCGGCCGTTTCTACTGGACCGATCGCTTTGCCTTTTCGATGAGCGTGTTCGGGGCGGTGGCGCCGTTCGTGTTCATCCTGTCGATTCCCTATGTCATCTGGCTCGACCGCAAGCTGATCGACCCCAAGGATGGCGCCTGGGCGCTCGGCGCGTGGATGATGGGCACCGAACCCGTCGAGCCCGAAGCGATTTACAGCCATTTGCGCAGCTGGGCCGTGAAGGCCTTCTTCCTCGCCTTCATGCTGGCGATCGTGCCACCGGGCTTCGGCGATTTCATCCGCGCCGACTGGCAGGTCGTGCTGACCAATCCGGTCGCGCTCGCCAATTGGCTGATCACTTTCATGTTCGTGATCGATGTTGCGTTTGCGACGGTCGGCTATGTGCTGACGATGCGGCCGCTCGACGCGCATATCAGGAGCGCGACGCCCTATGCGGCGGGCTGGACGGCGGCGCTGATCTGTTATCCACCGTTCGTGCTGATGGATGTCGGTCGCCCGCTCGATTATCACCCCGGCACCGCCGACTGGACGCATTGGCTGAGCGGGCAACCGGTGCTGATGGGCGTGTTCGGCGTCGCGCTGGTCGGACTGACGGCGGTGTACGCCTGGGCGACGGTGGCGTTTGGCTTCCGCTTTTCGAACCTCACGCATCGCGGCATTCTGACGCACGGCCCCTACGCCATCTCGCGCCACCCGGCTTACCTCTCGAAGAACCTGTTCTGGTGGCTATCGACCTTGCCCTTCTTCACCACCGGCAGCTGGGTCGACGGCGCGCGCGCGACGATTCTGCTCGCGGTCGTGAGCGGCATTTATTACTGGCGCGCCAAGACCGAGGAATGGCATTTGGGCGCCGATCCCGACTACAAGCTCTATTGGGACTGGATGGAGCGCAATGGCCCGGTGCCGCGCTTCTTCGGCTGGGTGACGGGTCGGCAGGTGCCGGTGACGCCGGTCGCGCCTGAGCAGGCCTAAAACCGCATCTCGTCATAGATGGGCGTGACGCTCTCGCCCCACGTGTCGTGATAGCGATCAAGCAGCGCTTGTGCCGGGACTTTCCCCGAACGGACAATTTCGCGCAGCGGATCGAGGAAGCCGGTTTCGTCGCTGCCGCCGCCATCGTGCCGCGTGCGTGCTGCGAGGCCCGTATGCGCGATGTCGAGGACTTCGCTGGCAATGTCACGAAGACTGCCCCCCCCGGGCAGCGGCGCGTCGAGCGCGAGGCGCGGGACGGACGACCGCAATGCCTCGCGGGCGTCCATGTCCCAGCCCTTGACCAGATCCCACGCCGCGTCGAGCGCGCCCTGATCGTAGAGAAGTCCGACCCAAAGAGCGGGCAGCGCGCAGATGCGGTTCCACGGCCCGCCATCGGCGCCGCGCATTTCGAGGAATGACTTGAGCCGCACTTCGGGAAAGGCGGTCGAAAGGTGATCGTTCCAATCGTCGATCGTCGGCAGTTCGCCGGGCAGCACCGACAGCTCGCCCCTCAGGAAATCGCGAAAGCTCAGGCCCGCCGCGTCGATATAGGCCCCGTCGCGATAGACAAAATACATCGGCACATCGAGCGCGTAATCGGCGTAGCGCTCATAGCCGAAGCCCGCGTCGAACACGAACGGCAGCATGCCGGTGCGCGCCGGATCGGTGTCCGACCAGATATGGCTGCGATAGCTCAGCATGCCGTTGGGCTTGCCTTCGGTGAACGGCGAATTGGCGAAGAGCGCGGTCGCGAGTGGCTGGAGCGCGAGGCCGACCCGGAACTTTTTCACCATATCGGCCTCCGAACTATAGTCCAGATTGACCTGAATGGTGCACGTCCGCAGCATCATGTCGAGGCCCATGCTGCCAACGCGAGGCATATGGCGCAGCATGATCGCATAGCGGCCCTTGGGCATGATCGGCAGTTCGGCCCGCGTCTTGTCGGGCCACATGCCGAGGCCGAGAAAGCCGATGCCGAGCTTCTCGCCGACCTTGAGCACTTGCTCCAGATGCCGCCCGGTTTCGGCGCAGGTCTGGTGGAGATTGTCGAGCGGCGCGCCCGACAGCTCGAATTGCCCTGCGGGTTCCAGGCTGACCGAGCCATCGGCGCCCGACAGCGCGATCACGTTCCCGCCTTCGATCACCGGGGTCCAGCCAAAGTCGGTGAGCGCCATCAGCAGGTCGCGAATGCCACCTGGTTCGTCATAACTGGGCGCACGGTGATCGTCGGTCTTGTAAACGAACTTCTCGTGCTCGGTGCCGATGCGCCAGCGATCCTTGGGCTTTTCGCCCTTGGCGAAGCTCGCGATCAACTGGTCGCGGTGCTCGATGACCGCCGACTTGCTCTCCGTAACGGTCTTCGTGCTCATGGGCAGCGCCTTTAGCGGGCGTTGCGGCCCCGCGCTAGAGGCGCCAGTCGCCCGCGCTCGCCATCCACAGTGCGACCGCTGCCGCTGCCGCCGTGTCGGCGCGCAGGATGCGGGGGCCGAGACCGATGCCGATCGCCTTCGGGACCGCGCGGATCGCCTCGCGCTCTTCGGGGGTGAAGCCCCCTTCGGGGCCGATCAGGATCGCGGCGGGGCCGGGGTACGCGGCCATGGCGGCGGCTGCAGGCATGCCACCGGTCTCGTCCGCGAAAAACAGCGCGCGATCAGGCACCCAATCGCGCAGCAGCGCAGCGAGCTTCACCGGCTCAGCCAGTTCGGGAACGGCAGTGCGCCCGCATTGCTCAGCCGCCTCGACCATATGCGCATAGAGCCGCTCGCCATTCAGCCGGTCGACGATCGTGCGCGCGGTGATGACGGGCACCAGCCGCGCGACGCCCAGCTCACACGCTTTTTCCGCCACCCAGTCGATCCGCCCCTTCTTCAGCGGCGCGGCGCACAGCCACAGGTCGGGCACGCTCTCGGTCGGGCGCAGTTGCTCGCTCAGTTCGACCGTCAGTGCCTTGCGACCCACATCGCGGACTATTGCGAGCCATTCGCCGCTAACGCCGTCGAACAGCTTCACCGGATCGCCGGGCTTCAGCCGCATCACGCCGCCCAGATAATGCGCCTGCGGACCGTCGATCACGCGCATCCCGGCGACCAGTGGCGGCGCGACGAACAAGCGTGGTGTCGATTGCGGTGGCCAGGCGGGGGTAGCGGGCATCGTGTGGCGATAGCGCCACAATGCCGCGCCGTCATCATTCCCCCAAAGTTACTCGGTGTTCACCTTTGTGTTTTGATCGGCTAAAGCGGCCTTTCGAACATAGGAATCCTGCATGTCCACCGAACCAAAAACGCCGCTTCTCGACCAGGTCCGCTATCCCGCCGACCTGCGGAAGCTGGCCCCCGAGCAGCTTACCCAATTCGCCGACGAACTGCGTCAGGAAGTGATCTCAGCAGTTGGCGTAACCGGCGGCCACCTTGGCTCGGGGCTCGGCGTGGTCGAACTGACGACGGCGATTCACTATGTCTTCAATACGCCCGACGACCGGCTGGTGTGGGACGTCGGCCACCAATGCTATCCGCACAAGATCCTGACCGGGCGGCGCGACCGCATCCGCACGCTGCGCACCGGCGGGGGCCTGAGCGGCTTCACCAAGCGCAGCGAAAGCGAATATGATCCGTTCGGCGCGGCGCATTCGTCGACCTCGATTTCGGCGGCGCTCGGCTTTGCAGTGGCGAACAAGCTGGCGGGCACGCCGGGCAAGGGCATTGCCGTGATCGGCGACGGCGCGATGAGCGCCGGCATGGCCTATGAAGCGATGAACAATGCCGAACAGGCGGGCAATCGGCTGGTCGTGATCCTGAACGACAATGACATGTCGATCGCGCCACCCGTTGGCGGTCTGTCGGCCTATCTGTCGCGAATCGTGTCGAGCCGCGAATTCCTCGGCCTGCGCGATCTGGCGAAGAAGCTCGCCAAGCGGCTGCCGCGCCCGATCGCCGAAGGGCTGAAAAAGACCGACGAATTCGCGCGCGGCATGGCGATGGGCGGCACCTTGTTCGAAGAGCTCGGCTTTTACTATGTCGGGCCGATCGACGGGCATAACCTCGACCAGCTTATCCCGGTGCTCGAAAATGTCCGCGATGCCGAGGAAGGGCCGATTCTGGTCCATGTCGTGACGGTGAAGGGCAAGGGCTATGCACCCGCCGAAGCCGCTGCCGACAAATATCACGGCGTCCAGAAATTCGACGTGATCACCGGCACGCAGGTGAAGGCACCGCCGGGGCCGCCCGCTTACCAGAACGTCTTTGGCGACGCGCTGATCAAGGAAGCCCAGCGCGATCCCACGATCTGCGCGATCACCGCCGCCATGCCGTCGGGCACCGGCGTTGACCGCTTTGCGAAAGCCTTCCCCGATCGCAGCTTCGACGTCGGCATTGCCGAACAGCATGCGGTAACGTTCGCGGCCGGGCTCGCCGCACAAGGGATGCGGCCGTTCTGCGCGATTTATTCGACTTTCCTGCAACGCGCTTATGATCAGGTCGTCCACGACGTGTGCATCCAGAACCTGCCGGTGCGCTTTGCGATCGACCGCGCCGGGCTGGTCGGCGCCGATGGCTCGACGCATGCCGGGTCGTTCGACGTGACCTATCTCGCGACCTTGCCCAACATGGTCGTAATGGCCGCCGCCGATGAGGCGGAACTCGTCCACATGACGCACACCGCCGCGCTCCACGACAGTGGTCCGATCGCGGTGCGCTATCCGCGTGGCAATGGCACCGGCGTGGCGCTCCCGGAAGTCCCCCAGCGGCTCGAAATCGGCAAGGGCCGGATCGTGCGCCAGGGGCATAAGGTCGCGATCCTCTCGCTCGGCACACGGTTGGCCGAAGCGCTCAAGGCCGCCGACGCGCTCGATGCCAAGGGGCTGTCGACGACGGTCGCCGATCTGCGCTTCGCCAAGCCGCTCGACGAGGAATTGATCCGCAAGCTGCTGACGACGCATGAAGTCGCGGTGACGATCGAGGAAGGGTCGATCGGTGGCCTCGGCGCGCATGTGCTGACCTTCGCCAGCGACACCGGGCTGATCGACGCCGGGCTGAAGCTGCGCACCTTGCGCCTGCCCGATCGCTTTCAGGATCAGGACAAGCCCGAAAAGCAATATGCCGAAGCCGGGCTCGATGCCGATGCGATCATCGAGTCGGTGCTCAAGGCGCTGCGCTGGAACGAAGGCGCGGTCGCGGGAGAAGCGCGCGCGTGACACGTATGAAATTGCTGGCGGCGGCCGCGGCGATCCTCGTCGCGTCGACCGCCTCTGCGGGCGCGCGTCAGGGTCAGACCGGCGCGGTGCTCACCATCGCCATCACCAATATTCGCGCGACGACGGGCAAGGTTCATATCGACCTGTGCCGCCAGAGTGAGTTTCTGAAAACATGCGCCGTCGTCGCCGATGTCAAACCGGAGCGCGGCACCACGACGATTACCGTGCCTAATGTCGCGCCCGGCGATTATGCCGTGCAGGCGACCTATGACCAGAACGGCAATGGCAAGGTCGATCGCGGGCTGTTCGGCATTCCGAAGGAAGGCGTCGGCTTTTCGAACGATGCGCCGATTCGCCTCGGCCCGCCGAGCTGGAAGGATGCCGTGTTTAGCGTGAGCGGCGACAAGACCATCACCTTGCGCATGCGCTATTTCATGGGCGGGGATAACAAGCCCTGACCGAGGCGGCAGCCAAGGCGATCCACCGCATCGTCGCGTTCAGCGCGCGGCGTGCGTGGCTGCTGCTGCTCGCGCTGATGCTGGCGACGGTCGGCGCGGGCTGGTTTGCCGCGACGCATTTCGCGATGACCACCGATACGCAGGCACTGATTTCGCCCAAGGTCGCGTGGCGCGTGAACGAAGCGGCGGTCAATCAGGCCTTTCCGCAACAGGCGCTCACGATCCTGGTCGTGGTCGACGGCAAGACGCCCGAACTGGCGGAACTGGCGACCGCGCGGCTGGCCGAGCGGCTGGCGAGCGACAAGGCGCAGTTCCAGAATGTGAAGCGCCCCGACGGCGGGACGTGGCTCGCGCAACACGGGCTGTTGTTCGGGTCAGTCGCCGAAGTGCGATCGACCACCCAGTCGCTGATTTCGGCCCAGCCGCTGCTCGGCCCGCTTGCCGCTGACCCGTCGCTGCGCGGGATCGCGGGCGCTTTCGGGACGATCCTGACCGGGGTCGAAAATGGATCGGCCAAGCTTGCCGATATCGACAAGCCGATGGTGGCGCTCAACGATGCGCTGACGAAGGTCGAAGCGGGGCGGCCCGCCTATTTCTCGTGGCAGGCGCTGTTTGCGGACAAGGGCGGGCAGGCGCCGCCGACGCGGCGGCTGATCCTCGCCAAGCCGGTGCTCGATTTCACGTCGCTCAAGCCGGGCGAAAAGGCGGTCGCGGCGATCAACGCCGCCGCGCAAGCGATGAAGTTCGACGCCGCGCATGGCGTGCAGGTGCAGGTGACCGGCGACGTGCCGCTCAACGACGAGGAATTTTCGTCGCTTGAGGAGAATATCGGTATCGTCGGGCTGATCATGGCGCTGGCGATGCTGGTGACGCTGTGGTTCGCGACCAAATCGGCCAAGATCGTGGTGGCGATCGTCGTGACGATTGTTGCGGGGCTGGTGATCGCGACAGCGGTCGGGCTGGCGGCGGTCGGCACGCTCAACCTGATTTCGGTCGCGTTCATTCCGCTGTTCGTCGGGCTCGGCGTCGATTTCGGCATCCAGATCAGCGTGCGCTTCAACCATGAACGTTGCGAAGGCGCGGGGCTGGCGCAGGCGCTCGAAAACGCTGCTGCCGCGCTCGGCGCGCCGCTGTCGCTGGCGGCAGGCGCGGTGTTTCTGGGGTTCGGCGCGTTCCTGCCGACGGATTATGTTGGGATATCGGAGCTCGGCATCATCGCCGGGCTCGGCATGGTGATCGCGCTGGTGCTGTCGTTGACGTTGCTCCCGGCGCTGATCATGCTGCTCAAGCCCGGCAAGCCCGCGCGCGACGTGGGCTTTGCCGAAGCGGCGCCGCTCGACCATTGGCTGGCGCGCCACCGCAAGACAGTGCTCTGGGCATTCGCTGCATCGATGGCGGGGACGATCGCGCTGCTGCCGCTGGTGAATTTCGACTTCAACCCGCTCCACCTGCGCAATCCGAACGGTCCGGCGATGAAGTCGCTCGCCGATCTGATGCGCGATCCGCTGCGCACGCCCAACACCATTTATGTGCTGGCAGACAATGCCGATGCCGCGAGGGCGGTCGCTGAGCGTGCCGGGAAATTGCCCGAAGTCGCGCAGGCGGTGTCGATCGACAGCTATATTCCTGACCAGCAAGTCGAAAAACTCACGCTGGTGCAGGATGCCTCGGTGCTGCTCGACCTGACGCTCAACCCGTTCGATGTCGCGGTCGCGCCAAGCGACGCCGAAACCGTTGCGGCGCTCGCCACGACCCGCGATCAGCTCGCGCGCGTCGCCACGACGCAGACCGGCCTGGCGGCAGTGCATGCCAAGGCGCTGGCCGAGACACTTGGCCGATTGGCCGCCGCATCGCCTGCCGTCCGCGCCCGCGCAACCGAAGCACTCGTCCCGCCGCTCACCGTGATGCTCGATCAGGGTCGCGCGGTGCTGCAAGCAAGCGACGTCACCCGCGAGACGCTCCCGCCCGAAATCGCCGAGGACTGGATCGCCAAGAACAGGCGCGCGCGAGTTCAAATCTTCCCGAAGGGCGACAGCAATGACAATCGCGTGCTGACCCGCTTCACGGCGGCGGTGTCCAAGATCGCCCCGACCGCCACCGGGCTGCCGGTCGCGACGCAGGAAGCCGCCAAGACGGTCGCCTGGGCGTTTGTGCAGGCCGGGATCATCGCGCTCGGGCTGGTCAGCCTGCTGCTGTGGATCGTGCTGCGCGACATTCGCGAAGTCGCCTTCACGCTCGCGCCGGTGGTGCTGTCGGGGTTCCTGACGCTGGGAAGCTGCGTGCTGATCGGCCAGCCGATCAACTTCGCCAACATCATTGCCTTCCCGCTGCTGTTCGGGGTGGGTGTTGCCTTCCACATCTATTTCGTGATGGCATGGCGCGACGGTGCGACTGACCTGCTCCAGTCGAGCCTGGCGCGCGCCGTCCTGTTTTCGGCGCTGGCGACGGGCAGCGCGTTCGGCGCGCTCTGGCTATCCTATCATCCCGGTACCGCGAGCATGGGCAAGATCCTGATGATATCGCTCGCCTGGACTCTGGTATGCGCGCTGATCTTTGAACCCGCGCTGCTCGGCCCGCCGCGTCAGATCCGCCAGTCAGAGTAAGCGACGAAGGCCAGCGTCGCGTCCTGCGGGACAGGCTGGGCTGACGGGGTCGCGGCAGGCGCCGGCTCGGCGGGTGCTGCATCTCTAGGTAGCGTCGGCTCAGCCGCAGGCGGCGTGGCATCGCCGGGCTTGGCTTCGGGATCGGCCAGCGGGTCGGCCAGCGGGTCGGCCAGCGGGTCGTCAAGCGGCGACGGTGCGGCTTCCCCGCGCACTTCGGCGACCTCCAGCGCGCGGTTCTGTAAATAGACCGACCGCAGCGTCGCATAGGGATCAGCGGCGCCGTTGAGCAGCGCCTTCAGTTCGGTATCCGATTCGACTCTCAGGTCGAGCCCTGTGATCAGGCCGCGCGGGATCTGATATTCGATGCGGTCAAACGGCTCGCTGATGTTGAGCGGCAGGATGAATCCGTCGGCCTGGCTTGCGACAAGATCGCGCAAGGTCGATGGGCCAAAAAAGGGGAGGAACACATATGGCCCCGGCTTCACGCCATAGCGCGCGAGCGTGTTGCCAAAGCCGTTTTCGCGGTACGGCAGCCCGTCATCCTTGGCAAGATCGAGCAGCCCGCCGACCCCGGCGGTTGAATTGATCAGGAAGCGCGCAAAGGTCTTGATCGCGCGCTTGGGCTTCAACTGGAGCAGGTCGTTCAGGAAAACGATCGGCTCGTGGATGTTCGCGAAAAAATGTCGCAATCCCCCACGGACCGGTTTGGGCACCACCGCCTTATAGGCGAAGGCAATCGGGCGGAAAATCGCGCGGTCAAAGGTCTGGTTGAGCCGGTACATCGCCCGGTTGAAACCCTCCAACGGATCGCCCTTGGCGCGGGTGCGCCGCGCAACCGGCGGCGTGACGGACGTGGGCGCGGCGACCGGTGCGGTTGCCGGCGCGGCCGCTGCCTCGACGGGCGCAGGCGCGACCGGGGCGTTCTGGTCGGCCGTTACCGATTTATCGTTGGTTGGTGTCGGCACCGCCTGCTGGCCGGGCACGCCGCCCGACGCCAGCATGAACGCAATGACAAGCTCGCTCCCGGTGCCGGTCAGTCCCCCCATGCCGCTCAGCGCTTGTCCGCGAGCGTGTTGATGTGGCTTACCAGTGCCGTCGGGCCACCCTTCGCCAGAATCGCTTCGAAATCGGCGCGCCGCGTGGTGAGCTGGCTAATCGCATTTTTGAAATAGACATCGCTGATCTTCCAGTCGGCGCCGACTTGATGGACGCGGTAAGCAATGCTCACCGGGGCTTCACGCGGTGCGGTCAGCGTGGTTTTGACCAACCGGTCGCCGCCGCGGGCATCGACCTTCGGATCGATCGCGAAGGCCTGACCCGACCAGTCGTCGAAATTGCGGGCATATTCGTTGATCGTCAGCTTGCGGAACGCAGCCTGCAAGGCGGTGCGTTCAGCGGGCGTCGCTTTTACCCAGGGCAGGCCGACGGCGAGGCGCGTCATCAGCGGCAGATCGAACGCGCGGTCGACGACCGGCGCAATTTGTGCGGCGCGGCCGGCGAAGCCGAGCTTTTTGCCCCCCTTCATGATTGCAATCAGCCCGTCGTCGAGCGTCTGCACCGGCGCGCGGGCGGGGTCGGGCGCCTGCGCCGGGGCTGCCGTCGCGATCGTCAACGCAAGCGCCATCGGCGCGAGTGCCGCGAGCGAAGCAGAATTGGGCAGGGAAAAGCGGGGCATGGTCAAACTCCTGCGGTGGAAAGGGCGATAAAGCGGTGCGTCTTTGGCGTCCACCCCCTGAACCTAAGCTGGCAGAAACGGCACCAACACGGCTCTTTCGCGTGCGATCAGGGCCGACGCGCTGGCGCGCCGACTGGGCCGGACAGGATTTTGCTTTTTTTCTTGCCGCACTGCACTATTATGACGTTTGCCTTTTGAAGGCCGGGGTTGCGATCAAGGATGGTCACGATGCTGCCCGAATCTTCGCGGAAAGAGGCGACGCGGCGGCTCTTGGGGGTAGGGAAAGGGACTATTCCTTGGAAGTAATATTGGCACAGCCGCGCGGCTTCTGCGCGGGCGTCGTGCGGGCAATCGAAATCGTCGAACGCGCCATCGACCTCTATGGCGCGCCCGTCTATGTGCGCCACGAAATTGTGCATAACCGCCACGTCGTCAATAAGTTGCAGCGCAAGGGCGCGATTTTTGTCGAGGAACTCGATGAAATCCCCGATGGCGCGCGCACCGTCTTCAGCGCGCACGGCGTGTCGCGTGCGATCGAGGATGAGGCGGCCCGGCGCGGCCTGCCGGTGCTTGATGCGACCTGCCCGCTCGTCACCAAAGTTCACATTCAGGGGCGCCGCTATGCCGGGCAGGGCCGCACGATCGTGCTGATCGGCCATGCCGGCCATGCTGAGGTCGAGGGCACGATCGGCCAGGTCGGCACGCCGGTGCATCTGGTGTCGACCGAAGCCGATGTCGCGGCGCTCCCGCTCGCCGACGATGCGCCGGTCGCCTATATCACCCAGACGACGCTGTCGGTCGACGACACCCGCAGTGTGATTGCGGCGCTCGAAGCGCGCTTCACCGATCTGGTCGGCCCGGATGTGACCGAGATTTGCTACGCGACGCAGAATCGCCAGACTGCGGTGCGCGACCTTTGTCGCGTGGTAGACTTGTTGCTGGTGGTGGGCGCCGAGAACAGCTCCAATTCGAATCGCCTGCGTGAAATCGGCGTCGATGAAGGCCTGCCGAGCTTTCTGGTCGCCGATGGCAGCGCGATCGACCCGGCATGGTTCGATGGCGTGGAGGTTGTCGGGCTGACGGCGGGCGCTTCCGCCCCCGACGAACTCGTCGATAGCGTCATTGCCACCTTGCGCAATTTGGGTCCGGTCAAAGTCTCCCAACTCGACGGCATCGAAGAAAGGGTGGAATTCAGCCTCCCTTCCGAGCTAAGGCACGCCACTTCCGCGCTTCACCCCGCCCGCGTCACGGCGGCATAGGAACCGATCTCATGACTCTTCCGCTCTCATTGCTCGCCCGGATCGGCAGCTACACCGTTCGCAAGGAATTCAGCGGGAAGAAATATCCGCTCGTCCTGATGCTCGAGCCGCTGCTGCGCTGCAACCTCGCCTGCCCCGGCTGCGGCAAGATCGACTACCCGGATGCGATCCTCAACCAGCGGTTGAGTGTGCAGCAATGCATGGACGCGATCGACGAATGCGGCGCGCCCGCCGTCTCGATCGCGGGTGGCGAGCCATTGCTCCACCGTGACATGCCCAAGATCGTCGAGGGCTATATCGCGAAGAAGAAGTTCGTGATCCTGTGCACCAACGCGCTGCTGCTCAAGAAGAAGATCGACGATTACAAGCCGTCGACCTTCTTCACCTGGTCGATCCACCTCGATGGCGACAAGGGCATGCACGACCACGCCGTCGATCAGGAAGGCACGTATGAAGTCGCGATCGAAGCAATCGAAATGGCCAAGGCACGCGGTTTCCGCGTGCAGGTCAACTGCACCGTGTTCGACGGCGCCGATGCCGACCGCCTCGCGGCCTTCTTCGACGAAATGGAAAAGCGCGGCGTCGAAATCACCATCTCGCCCGGCTATTCCTATGAGCGCGCCGCCGATCAGGAGCATTTCCTGACGCGCGAACGCACCAAGAATTTCTTCCGCGACGTGTTCCGTAAAGGTGACGGCGGCAAGAAGTGGACCTTCACCAATTCGCCGCTGTTCCTCGATTTCCTCGCGGGCAAC
>JAIETY010000095.1 GCA_019744885.1 Sphingomonas sp. | reverse complement strand
TCGCCGCCAACTTCCTCTCAGCCGTCGCCCTCGCCACCGCCATCGCCTTTTGGCTTTGATTGAGTCTCAACCCTAGTCGCGCGCGTCCCGCTGCCGAAACAGGTGTTGACCGAAATCGTTACCAGACAGCCCGGGCTGAGCGCCGACTGAGTATGGAATACGCCCGCTGAAGAGGTCAGCGCGGTCGTTCCCCGGCGGATCGTGCCGGGGCCACCGACGACGGTCAGATTGGCCCAGGGCGATTGCGTCGCGCGACCATCGGCGGCGGTATTGCCCGCAAAGGCCGGATCATTCGCGAAGAACGGTCGCAGATCGTTGGTCGCGGTATAGGGTTGATCTTCGGAGAGCTGCGCGTCACGCTGCGTGAAGTCGGCGAACAGCGTGACATTGCCCTTCCCGCCCGCGAATTTCTTGCCGAACACGCCAGTGAATTGATATTCGCGGCGATGCGTGCCGAGCGCGCCGCCGAGCCGACCGTCGATCGAGAAGCCGTCGTAATTTTCCTTCAGCACGGTGTTGACCACACCCGCCACCGCATCGGCGCCATAAATGGCCGCAGCGCCGTCGCGCAGGATTTCCAGCCGCTGGATATTGGCAACGGGCAGCGAGTTTGAGTTATAGCCGAGCACCGGCACATTGCCTTCACCCGCCTGGCTCGTGGGGTGCGTCACCAGCCGCCGACCGTTCAGCAGCACCAGCGTGTTGCCGACGCCGAGGTTACGCAGGTTGATCGAATTGACGTCGCCGCGCGCGGCATTGCTCGTCTGCGGGTTGTTCGACGGGTTGAAGGTGACATCGCCGATCTGCGGGATCGAGCGGAACAATTCGTCGCCCGACAATGCGCCAGAAGCATCGATCTGCTTGGCGTCGATTACCGTCACCGGCAGCGCCTGCGTCACCTTGCCGCGAATCTGCGACCCGACGACGACGACCTCGGGCGCGGCTTCCTCGGCAGGTGGCGGCGCAGGCGGTTGCGGCGCGGTCTGGGCATAGGCAGGCGCGGCCAGTGCCGTCCCCGCGAGCAGCATCGCGATCGTCAGTTCTACTTTCATCATCCCTCTCCCCGTTTTTTATCAGTCGGTCCCGGCTTCGCTGGTGGCCGGTATCAAGTCGTCCGTCGGCGCATCGCCCGCGAGCGTCGAGGCGAGCAGGTCGCGGTCGAGCGCGCCTTCCCAGCGCGCGACGACGATCGTCGCGACGGCGTTGCCCATGAAATTGGTGAGGCTGCGGCATTCGGACATGAAGCGATCGATGCCGAGAATCAGCGCCATCCCCGCGACCGGTACGGTCGGCACGATCGACAGCGTCGCCGCGAGCGTGATGAAGCCCGCGCCCGTGACGCCTGCCGCCCCCTTCGAACTCAGCATCGCCACGCCGAGCAGCGCGAGTTGCTGGCCGAGGGTCAGATCGACATTGGTCGCCTGCGCGATGAACAGCGCCGCCAAGGTCATATAGATGTTGGTGCCGTCGAGATTGAACGAATAGCCGGTCGGCACCACCAGCCCGACGACGCTGCGCTCACATCCCGCCGCCTCAAGCTTGGCGATCAGGCTGGGCAGCGCGGCCTCCGACGAGGAGGTGCCGAGCACCAGCAGCAGTTCGGCGCGCAGATAGACGATCAGCCGCACCACCGAAAAACCATGCGCCCGCGCGATCGCACCCAAAATCACCAGCACGAACAGCAGCGAGGTGGCGTAAAAGGTCGCCACCAGCGCGCCGAGATTGACCAAAGTCCCCAGCCCGAACTTACCGATCGTAAAGGCAATCGCCCCGAACGCGCCGATCGGCGCGAGCCGCATCAGCATCGCGACCAGCCGGAACACCACGATCGCGAGCCGCTCGATCAGATCGAGCACCGGGGCGGCGGGTTTGCCAACCAGCGACAGCGCCACGCCGAACAGGATCGCGACGAACAAGGTTTGCAGGATCGACCCGTCGGTGAGCGCCGACACCAAGGTCGTCGGGATGATGTCGGTCAGGAAACCGATGATGCTTGTGTCATGCGCCTTGTGGACATAATCGGCGACCGCGGTCGGATCGAGCGTGGCCGGATCGATGTTGAGGCCTGCGCCGGGGCGGACGACATTGGCGACGACCAACCCCAGCACCAGCGCGCCGGTCGACACCGTCAGGAAATAGGCAAAGGCTTTGGCGGCAACGCGGCCCACGCCGCCCATATCGCGCATGCCGGCAATACCGCTGACCACTGACAGGAAGATCACCGGGGCGATCACCATCTTCACCAGCTTGATGAAACCGTCGCCGAGCGGCTTCAGCGCAACCCCGATATCGGGATAGAAATGCCCGAGCGCGGCGCCGAGCGTGATCGCCGCCAGCACTTGGACATAAAGATGCTGCCACCAACGCTGATGGCCATGCCCCCCGGCTGGCTCAATCGCTTCGACCTTCATTGATCCCCTTTGCGCTATCCGCGCGCCTTCGCTTGAGGCCTTGACGCGAGCATAGGGTGGGTCGAGCGCGTGGCAAATTCGTCGAACAGCTTGCTAAACAGCTGATATAATATGATGACTTCAACATGACGCGAAACTCAGTGTGTGGAAATCGTGACGTGCATCACGCATAATGTGTGATAAACCGCCCAGATGATCGGGTTCTGGAAGCGACGACGCGGCGCGATCGCCGCCGGCCTTGCCGCCCTGCTCTTCGTCGGGCTGTTCGCGACTTTGGGCGAGCGCTGGGCGCGGACGCAGGCAATTGCCGCGGCCGACGTGACTGCTGCGCGCGCCGCGCGCAGCCATGCGGGACTGCTCGCGAGCGAATTGCAGAAGTTTCGGCTGCTGCCCGTCGTACTCGCCGAGTATCCCGATGTTGCCGCCGCGCTGGCAACGCATGCGCCCGCACCGATCGCGCGGCTCGATCGCACGCTCGAACTGCTCGCCCAGCGCACCGACTCCGCCGCCATTTATCTGATCGACCGCGACGGCTTGACGATCGCCGCGAGCAATTGGCGGCTCCCGACCAGTTTTGTCGGCAGTAACTATGGCTTTCGGCCCTATTTCCGTGACGCAATGGCGAACGGCCAGTCGGAGCTGTTCGCGCTCGGCACCGTCAGCGGGCGCCCGGGGCTCTATCTGGCGCGGCGGCTTGATCTCGACGGGCGCCCGGCGGGCACGATTGTGGTCAAGGTCGAATTCGATCGCGTCGAAGCAATCTGGGCGCGCGCCTCGGGCCCGAGCTTCGTCACCGATGCGCAAGGCGTGATCCTGATCACGGCGGTCCCCGACTGGCGTTTCCGGGCCACGCGCCGGCTCGACGCGGCAACACTCGCGCGCGTGCGCCAGACGCTGCAGTTCGGCGGGGCCGCGCCCAGGCCCGCCGCTGTCGACCTCTCAGGCCCCCTCGCGCGGGTCGGCAACGGCGAGGCGGCAACGCTCTACCGCGCCGCGACCGAGCCGGTGCCGCTCGCCGACGGGCGGCTGGTCCATCTCGAACCGATTGCGGCGCCACTCGCGGCGGCGAATGGCAATGTCCGGCTGTGGGGGCTTGGCATTTTGTTGGTGGTGATCGCGGTCGGCGGGCTGGTGTTGCGCGACCGCGAGAAGCGCCAGCTTGCGCTCGACGCCCAGCGCACCTTGGAGGCCGAAGTGGTCCGCCGCACCGCGCAACTTCAGGCCGCCAACCAAGCACTGCAAGTGGAGTCGCGCGAGCGCGCCGATGCCGACCGCCGATATCGCGCGGCGCGGGAGGAGCTGGCGCAGGCCAATCGGCTCGGATCGCTCGGGCAGATCACGGCGGGTGTCGCGCATGAGATCAACCAGCCGGTGGCGGCGATCCGCACCTTTGCCGAAAACGCCGGTCAATTGCTCGACCGGTCGCAGCTCCAGCTGGTGCGCGACAATCTCGGGCGGATCATCGACCTCACCAGCCGCATCGGCAGCATTACCGCCGAGCTGCGCAACTTCGCGCGCCGCAAGGCGCCCGCGATCGACGCCGTTCCGATCGGGTCGGTGATCGACGGGTCGCTGATGATCCTCGGCGAACGTGCACGCCAGATTACGACGATCGACCTGCCCAAGGCGCTCACCGACACACTCGTCATCGGCGACCGAGTGCGGCTCGAGCAAGTGCTGATCAATTTGCTGCAAAATGCGCTCGATGCGATGACGGGCGGCCAGACCCCCAAAATTTCACTCGCTGTCGCGACCGCCGCCGATGATGCACTTGCCGTGACGATCGCGGACAATGGCCCCGGCGTCGACCCGGCAATTGCCGACGCGCTGTTCACGCCGTTCGTGACGGCCAAACCTGCGGGAATTGGCCTCGGTCTCGCCATCGCCCGCGATATCGCCCGCGAATTCGGCGGCGAACTGACGCTCGTGCCCTCACCGCTGGGTGGCGCTGCCTTCATGCTGTTGCTCAAGCGCCACTGATGCTGTTCCCGACGCACCAGCCGGTCTGCTTCGTCGAGGATGATCCGGCCCTGCGCGATGCCACTGTGCAGGCGCTGGAGCTCGCCGGGTTCGACGTGCAGGCCTTTGCCTGTGCCGATCAGGCAGTGCCGACAATCGGCCCAGAGTTCGCCGGGGCGATTGTGTCGGACATTCGGATGCGGGGGATGGACGGGCTCCAGCTATTCGAGCGGGTGCGCGCGATCGATCCCGACATTCCGGTGATCCTCGTCACTGGCCACGCCGATGTCGCAATGGCCGTCGGCGCGTTGCGCGAAGGCGCGTTCGATTTCCTGACCAAACCGTTCGCGACCGACCACCTCATTGCCTCGACCCGGCGCGCGCTCGAAAAGCGGCTGTTGGTGCTCGACAACCGCCGGCTGCGTTCGGCGGCCGAGGCGCAGCGCGATGCCGAGCCGATGGTTGGAGACAGCCCGCCAATGGCGCGGCTGCGCGCAACGATCCGCCAGGTCGCGGCATCGGGCATAGATGTGCTGGTCGAAGGCGAGACGGGTACCGGCAAGGAGTTGGTGGCGATGATGGTGCACCGCTTCAGCCCGCGCCGGAGCCGCCCGTTCATCGCGGTCAATTGCGGCGCCTTGCCCGAGGCGCTGGCCGAGATCGAGCTGTTCGGTCATGCTGCTGACTCAGTGCCGCACACGCGGCTGGCGCGGACGGGCCAGATCGAAGCCTCCGATGGCGGCACGCTGCTGCTCGACGAGATCGACAGCATGCCGCTGCCGATCCAGTCGAAATTCTTGCGCGTGCTCGAAGAGCGCGAAGTGCAGCCGATCGGCGCGCCTCGCCCCCGCGCGGTCGATTTACGCGTGGTTGCCACCAGCAAGGCCGATCTGGCCGCACTCGTCGCCGAGAGCCGCTTTCGCAAGGACTTATTCTACCGATTGAATGTGGTCCGGCTACACGTGCCGCCGCTGCGCGAGCGCCGCGACGATATCGCGCCGCTGTTCGCGCTGTTTGTGGAGGAAGCGCGGGGGCGGATGGGCGGCGGCGGTTTTGTGCTCACCGACGCGATGCGGCGTTACCTGACCACGCATGACTGGCCGGGCAACGTCCGCGAGTTGCGCAACTATGCGGTGCAAGCCGTGCTCGGGCTGGGGCAGCAGCCGGACATCGCCACGCACAGCGATCGCTATCCGCTCGCCGAACGTGTGCGCCGCTTCGAAGCGACCGTGATCGAGGATGTGTTGCGCGAAACCGGCGGCAACGTCACCGCAGCACAAGCGATTCTCCAGACACCGCGCAAGACGCTCTACGAGAAAATGGGCCGTTACGGCATTGATGCCGCGCGCTTCCGCAGCAAAGGGCGCTGATCGGCGAAGCGCCGACGACCCTGCCGCTCCTCAGCCGCGCGCGATTTCGGGCACCAGTTGCTTGAGCGCCACCACCAGCCGGTCGAGGTCGGCAGGCGTGGTAAACAGCGCGGGCGTCACGCGCACGCAGGCACCGTCGGCAAGGCCGGTACGGTGGACGGTCATGATCTTGTAGCGGTTGAACAAAATATCAGTGATCGCGATATTGTCGGCGACCGACACCTGACCCGCAATCCGGAATGATGTGATCGCGCCGAACGTTTCCGGATCGTCGCCGACCATGATCTCCAGCCCCGACAGCCCGCGCACTTGGCGCACCCAATGGTTGCGCAGATATTGCAGCCGCGCGAGCTTCATGCGCACCGGCAGCACTGACGCCTGAAAATCGAGCGCGGTCGGCAGTGTTAGCTGCGGCGCGAAGTCGACCGTGCCGAGATGCACCTTGGACTGAACGTCACCTGGTGCCGCATCGCTCGCTTCGGACGGCGCCGTCGCCATCTGCGCGGCCATCCCCGGGCGGCACCAAAACGCCGCAATCCCAACCGGCGCGCCCACCCATTTGTGGAAGTTGAGCACGACATAATCCGCGCCGAAATCGGAGATCGCAAGGGGGCGCTGGAAAAAGCTCTGCGCGCAATCGACCAGCACCACCGCGCCAGCCGCCTTGGCCAGCGCGGCGATCTCAACCACCGGCACCACCATCCCGCTGCGGTGGGTGCCGTGGGTCAGCAGCACGAATCTCAGCCGCTTGGCGCGCTTGATCGCCTCGGTATAGGCAGCAATGACATTGTCGCGCGTGGGGGCACGCGGCAGTGCGACCTTGATCGCCTGCGCGCGCCGGGCACGCGCCAGATAGACCATCGCATTTTGCGACGCCTCATAGTCATTGTCCGAGTAGAGGATCGCGTCGCCCTCGCCGACGCCCTGAAACTGGCTGATCAGCGCTTGCAACCCTTCGGCGGCGTTGCGGCAGAAGCCCATATCCTCAGCGTTCACGCCCATGGCGGCGGCCGCGCGCGCTTGCGCTGTGGTCTGGTCGCGTCGCATCGCGCGCCTTGCATAGATGCTGGTGTCGCGATTGAGCCGCGCGAGAATCTCGCGATGCGCCTCCGCCACCGGCGCGGCCATATTGCCCCAATAGCCATGTTCGAGCTGCGTGACCGGCCCCATCGCCGGATAGAGCTTGCCGATCCGCGCCCAGCCCGCCTCATCATCGGGCGCGATGGTCGTGCCCGCTGCGGTAGCGGCGCCTGTCGGGGCGGTCGTCGCAACGGCCACGCCCGCCGCCAGCATCATGGCATCACGCCGCGAAACCGTCACAGGAACAGCTCGGCGGTAGCATCCATAATCGCGGCGGCATCGAGGCGGTACTCGCGGTAGAGATCGGGCAGGTCGCCGGTTTGCCCGAACCGGTCGAGCCCGAGCGGCGACACGCGATTGCCGCGCACCCCGCCGATCCAGCTGAGCGTGCCCGGACTGCCGTCGATGATCGTGACCAGCCCGGCGGTCGGCGACAGCGCGCCGAGCAGCGTCGCGATATGCGCAGGCTCGCCACTTCCCTCGCCCCAACGCGCTGCGCGCGCCGCCGACCAGCCGCGATGGAGCAGATCGGGCGAGGTGACGGCCATCAGACCGATGCCGGGCAGATCGTCCTTGAGCTGCTCCCAAGCGTCGATTGCCTCGGGCAGGATCGCCCCCGTTGCGATGATCGCTGCCTCGGCGCCCGGTGCGGGCCGTTTTAGCCAGTAACCGCCCTTGATCGCGCCGTCCTCCCAGCGGTCATCCTCACGCACCACCTGCGCGATGCTGCGTGTCGAGAGGCGGAGATAGACCGCGCCGCCATCCTCGGCCTGCATATGGCGGAATGCATGGCCCATCAGCAGCGCGACTTCGTCGGCATAGGCGGGCTCGTAATAGGTCAGCCCCGGCTGACCCATGCCGATCAGCGGCGAATTGATCGACTGGTGCGCGCCCCCCTCCGGCCCCAGGGTCAGCCCCGATGGCGTCGCCACCAGCAGGAAGCGCGCGTTCATGTAACAGCCGTAGTTGAGCGCATCGAGCCCGCGCGCGATGAAGGGATCATAGACGGTCCCGACCGGCATCAACCGCGTGCCGAACAGCGGCGCGGATATCCCCGCCGCCGCCAGCATCAGGAACAAATTACTCTCGGCAATGCCCAGCTCGACATGCTGCCCCGCCGGTCGCCCCGCCCATTTCTGAGCCGACGGGATGCGGGCGGCGGCGAAGACGTCGGCCATGTCCTGACGCCGGAACAGCCCGCGCTGGTTCACCCACGCGCCGAGGTTGGTCGACACGGTGACGTCGGGCGAGGTGGTGACGATATGATCGGCGAGCGGATGCCCGGACTTCGCGAGATCAAGCAAGATCCTGCCGAACGCCGTCTGCGTCGCTTGCTCATCGCCATCGGGCACTGGCAAACGGTCGGGCACCGGCACCTCGGCAAAGGCACGGTCGGCGACCTTGGCCTTGAGCGGTGACGCATCGACAAACGCGGTAACGGTCGCGCGTGCATTATCGCCCAGACCCGACCACGGCTGCCACTCCTCGCCCGCTGCAATGCCCATCTGGTCGCGCAAGGCTTCGATCTGGCCGGGGTTCATCAGTCCAGCGTGATTGTCCTTGTGCCCTGCGAACGGCAAGCCATAGCCCTTGACCGTATAGGCAATGAAGCAGGTCGGCGTGTCGTCGGCCGCCTGGGCGAAAGCATCGAGGATCGTCTCGATGCAATGCCCGCCCAAGTTGGTCATCAGCCGGGCGAGCGCCGCGTCGTCGTGCGCGGCCAGCAACGCGGCAACGCCCGACTTTCCGCCGATGTCGCGAGTCAGTCGCTCACGCCACGCGGCACCGCCTTGATAGGTGAGCGCCGCGAAGTCGGCGTTGGGGCACTGATCGATCCATTGCTCGAGATGCTGGCCGCCCGGCTGCTTGAATGCCGCGCGCTGCAACTTGCCATGCTTCAGCGTCAGCACCCGCCAGCCGCAGGTTTCGAAAATGTCGTCGAACCGGTCGAACATCCGGTCCGCCGTCGTCGCATCGAGCGACTGGCGGTTGTAATCGACGATCCACCAGCAATTGCGGACGTCGTGCTTATAGGCCTCGATCAGGCATTCGTAGATATTGCCTTCGTCGAGTTCGGCATCGCCCATCAGCGCGATCATCCGGCCGGTATCTTGCGGGTCGAGCTTGCCATGCGCGACGAGATAATCCTGCACCAGCGCGGCAAAGGCGGTGACCGCGACGCCAAGGCCCACCGAGCCAGTCGAGAAATCGACCGGGATCCTGTCCTTGGTGCGGCTGGGATAGCTCTGCATTCCCTTGAAGCCACGAAATGCCTGAAGCTGATCGAGCTCCTGTTGCTCGAGCAAATAATGGATCGCGTGCAGGATCGGGCCGGCATGCGGCTTGACCGCCACCCGGTCATTGGGGCCAAGCGCGGCGAAATAGAGCGCCGTCATCAGCGTCGAGATCGACGCGCAACTCGCCTGATGCCCGCCGACCTTCAATCCGTCGCGGCTGTCGCGCAGATGATTGGCGTTGTGGATCGTCCACGACGCCAGCCAGCGCAGCCGCGCGTCGATCGTCTCGAGCAGCGCGACCTGCTCGGGCGACGCCGATAGAGCGCCGACAGTTGCATGGGTCTGGGCAAATTCCACGATGCGTCTTCCACGGAACAGGGCAGCGATAGGCTCAATGCCTTAGCCTTAGTCGGCTGTTCGACTGCCAGCAACGACGTCCATGCTGACGACCTGGAGGAACGACATGCGCTCAAAAACGTGCCTTTGCGCAAGGTTACATTCCTGCGCTGCTCAATGTGGGTACCCCGCGTTTTAGGATCATTCCGGCCATGTTGCGATCGAAAACGTGATTGATCCGTTTCGGATACAACTGGAAATAAGCGGAAATCTGCGGCTGGCCGTCGTTAGCTTGTTGCTAACCCATTTGTGCGCCGCGAAACATCGGGCCGGAGCACAGCCTGCAAAGGGCTGAAACGCGCCACCGAAGCTAAATTCTCGTTAACTTAACTTACGTAGTCCCGCCCGAGCGATCTGCATTCAATCGGGGCTGAAAAATGAGCATCAAGCGGAACGGGAAAATCGGCGGCGGTCTGATCTTGGGGGCAATGGCTCTCGCGGGCGTCGTCGCGTCAATGGAAATCAACAAAATCCGCTTTGGCGGCCCGATCCAGCTCAAGAACCAGCAGGTCAGCGATCTGGTCGCCGACATCCTGCCCCCGCCCGAATATGTTATCGAGCCCTATCTCGAAGCCACGCTGCTGGTGAACAACCCAGCGTCGCTCACGGCCCGCAAGACGCGTCTGGCCGAGTTGCACAAGCAGTTCGATGACCGGGAAAGCTATTGGCAGAAGGCCGATCTCGATCCCGCGCTGAAAACGGCGTTGCTCGCGCAGTCGGGCGCTGCCGCCAATAAATTCTGGGATGAAGTCGACAATGGGCTGGTGCCTGCGATCGAGCGCCAGGACAGCGATGCGATGCGCGCGAGCTATGCGCGGCTGACCGACAAATATGCCGATCATCGCCGCAAGATCGATGCGCTTGTCGCCTCGGCGACCGCCTTCCAATCAAAGCTGGTCGAAAGCAGCAACGCCGCGCTCGCGTCGACGATCGCCTGGCTGGTCGGCATTGGCCTCATCGTCGCTGGCATGCTGGTCGCAGGGCTTTGGTATGTCATCAGCCGGGCGCTGACGCCGCTCGCCGCCACATCCGCTGCGATGGAGCGGATGGCCGGCGGCGATTTCGATGTCGCTGTCCCTGGTGCCGGGCGCCAGGACGAAATCGGCACGATGGCTGCGGCCTTCGAAGTGTTCCGCGGCGCATCGCGCGCGCAGGCCGAAAATGAAGCCAAGCAGCGCGTCGTCGTCGACGAGCTCGCCCGCGCGCTCGAAGCGCTTGCCGCCGGTGACATGACTTACCGGATCGAAACACCGCTGGCGCCCGAATATGAAAGCCTGCGCACCGGCTTCAACAATTCGATCAATGGGCTGGGCGACATCATGTCGAGCGTGTCCGACACCGCCTCAAGCGTGCACAGCGGCGCATCGGAAATCCGGGCAGCCTCCGATGATCTCGCGCTGCGCACCGAGCAGCAGGCGGCAAGCCTTGAGGAAACTTCGGCGGCGATGAACCAGGTGACGTCGATGGTGCGCGAAACCGCCAAGGGCGCCGCCGAGGTCAACCGCTCGATCGACGAAGCGCACCGCGAAGCCAGCGAAGGCGGCGCGGTCGTCAAGCGCGCGGTCGGCGCGATGGGCGCGATCGAGAAGTCGGCGCACGAAATCACCCAGATCATCAACGTCATCGACGGCATCGCCTTCCAGACCAATTTGCTCGCGCTGAATGCGGGCGTCGAGGCGGCGCGCGCCGGTGATGCTGGCAAGGGGTTTGCGGTCGTCGCCAACGAAGTCCGCGCGCTGGCGCAGCGTTCGGCTGACGCAGCCAAGGACATCAAGGCGCTGATCACGACATCGGCCGAGCAAGTCGGCGCAGGCGTTGCGCTGGTCGGCGAGACCGGCACGCTGCTCGACCGGATTGTCACCCGGGTGGGCACGATCAGCGGCATGATCACGACCATCGCTGAATCCGCCGAGACGCAGGCGACCAACCTGCAACAGGTCAATGGCGCGGTCGGCGAAATGGACAAGATGACGCAGCAAAATGCCGCGATGGTCGAGGAATCGACCGCCGCCGCGCGCAGCCTGGCGGGTGAAGCTGAAGCGCTTGCCGATGTCGTCGCGCGGTTCAAGCTTGGGGGCGAGGCCCCGGCCCGCCGCACCGTCGCGCCAACGCGCCTCACGCCCAAGCGCAAGGCGCGCGCGCCGATGGTATCGGGCAATCTCGCGCTGAAGTCCGATGATGGCGACGACGATTGGTCAGAATTTTAACCGACGCGGGCTACCAAGGTTCGCCCGATTTTGCGCCAGCGCTTTCGAACAACAGGGGGTCTCGTCAATGATCTGGTTCTATAAATACGCCCCTATTCGGCAGAAGTTCAACGTGATCACCCTGTTACTGGGGTCGATCATGAGTGCGCTGGCCCTGGTGGTCTGGCACGACGAATCGGCCCGCGGCAATTCAGCCGATATGTTGCTGGTGGTTCTGAGCCTCGGCGCGGTGATCGCCACCGTCGCGGTCTGCCTGGTTGCCAAGAAGCTGATCTGCGACCCCTATGTGAACACGGTGGTGCGCATGGAGGCGCTGGCGGCAGGTGATCTGGACAGCGGCATTCGCTACACCGACCATACCGATTGTGTCGGTCGGTTGACCACTGCGATGTCGGTGTTCCGCGACAATGCCGCCACGCTCAAGCGGTCGGGCGTCGTCCTCGGCCTCGTGGTTCCTGAAATTTCGAAGGGGCTCGATCATCTCAAGCGCGGCGACCTGACGCATCAGATCGACGTCGATTTCGGCCCAGAGCATGATTCGCTCCGGCAAGATTTCAACGCGACGATCGACGAACTGCGCACGCTGCTCAGTCGCGCATCCGAAGTGGCGGGCCATGTCCATGGGGGCGCCTCCGAAATCCGCGCGGCGTCGGACGATTTGTCGAACCGAACGGAACAGCAAGCGGCAAGCCTGGAGGAAAGCGCCGCCGCGATGCGCGAAGTGACGACCATCGTCGAAGCAACCGCCCGCAGCGCAGGCGAAGTGTCGGTCCA
>JAIETY010000132.1 GCA_019744885.1 Sphingomonas sp. | reverse complement strand
CACCGCATCGGCGGGAATTTCATAGCGGTCGCCGGGCTTCATCTCGGCTTCATAAAGCGTCTTGTCAGGCGTGTAGACGCGCAGCCAGACAACGTCATTGGCGCTCAGCACGACCTGGCCATTGGCGGGTGCCGCGGGCGCGGCGGCGACCGGCGTTGGCGCGGCGGCGGTCGGTTCGGCATCGGCGGCAGCAGGCACTGGCTGACTCCCCCCGCTCTGAAACAGGGTGCTGCCATAGACGAGGCCGAAGACCACGACAGCAAGCAGCGCCACCAGCGCCGCCCCGATCGCCAGCCCGCGCGGCGGCAAGCGCTTCGGGTCAGGCGCTTCATAGGGCTGATATTGGGTCGAGGGAGCGGTGGCCGTGCGCTGGCCTCGCACTTCGCGGCCGATCAGGGCTTCGTCGAGCCCGACGACGCGCGCGTAAGCCTTGGCAAAGCCAACCGCATAGGTCGGCGATGGCAGCGCCGAAAAATCGGAATTCTCAATTCCCTCAAGATGGCGGATCGGCACGCGGGTCCGCTCGGCAATCTCGGCAAGCGACATGCCCTGCGCTTTGCGCGCATCGCGCAACCGCTCACCCGCTGTCTTTGGAAAGAGCGTTGCCTCCTCGGCTGGGTCGCCGGACGCATTAAGGTCAGTCATTCGTGGTTCCCCGTGCCGCCGCGCGGCTTGTCCCAAAGCATTTCCGCGCTGTCAACGCGCCCAGCGCCGATTTGACAAGCGATCAACTCAACTCGACCCGGTGGTCGGCGGCCCATGCCGCGAGCGTCGCGCGCAGGTTGCGCGGCGGCGTCGCCAGCATCGCCGGGACGTCGTGCGTCAGCTTGGCATGATCGAGCGAGCGGATCATTGCCTTGATCGGCCCGACCGCTGCCGGGGTGATCGACAACCGATCGATACCGATGCCGATCAGCGCCATCGCCTCCAACGCGCGCCCGCCCATTTCGCCGCACACCGCCAGGTCGACGCCGTGCGCGCGCGCTGGCCCCACGATACGCGACAGGAAACGCAGGATCGACGGGCTCAGCCAGTCATAGCGCTCGGCCAGCTTGGGATTGGCACGGTCGGCGGCGAACAGGAATTGCGTCAGATCATTGGTGCCGACCGACAGGAAATCGAGCCGGGGTAGCAATATGTCGAGCATTTCGGCCAGCGCGGGCACTTCGAGCATCGCGCCATAGCGAATGTCGGAGGGCAGTTTGCGCCCGCGCTGCGCGAGCCACGCGTGCTGCGCTTCGAACAGGGCGCGCGCTTCTTCATATTCCCAGGGCTCGGAAACCATCGGGAACATTACGTTCAGCGTGCGCCCCGCTGCTGCCTCGATCAGCGCGCGCGCCTGCGCCTTCATCAGCCCGCCGCGTTCGAGCGCGAGCCGCAGCGCGCGCCAGCCCATCGCCGGATTTTCCTCCGAGCCGCTGTCGTCGCGCAGATAGGGCAGCACCTTGTCGCCGCCGATGTCGACCGTGCGGAAGATTACCGGGCGCTGGCCTGCCGCATCGAGCACATCGCGGTACAGCCGCTGCTGGCGCTCGCGCTGCGGCAGCGTTGCCGAAACAAGGAACTGGAATTCGGTGCGAAAGAGCCCGATGCCGTCGGCCCCCGTCAGATCGAGCGCCGCCACATCATCGCGCAGACCCGCATTGACCATCAAGGTGATGCGCTTGCCGTCGAGCGTTGTCGGCGGCAGCTCGCGCAACGCCGCGAATGACGCACGCCGCTTCTGGCTGAGCGACAGCTTGGCCTCGAAGCTCTCCTCGATCGCGGGCGTCGGCCGCGCGAACACCGTGCCTGCGGTCACATCGAGCAGCAGGAGATCACCCTCGCTCACCAGGCGCCGCACATCGCGGACGCGCCCCAGCACCGGCACGCCCATCGCGCGTGCGACGATCGTCACATGCGCGGTCAGCGATCCTTCCTCGAGGATCACGCCCTTCAGCCGCCGCCGGTCATATTCGAGCAGCTCGGCCGGTCCCAGATTGCGCGCGATCAGGATCGAATCCTGCCGCAAGCCCATTTGCGCCGCCGTCCCCATCTGGCCCGACACGATCCGCAGCAGCCGGTTCGCCAGATCCTCAAGATCGTGCATCCGCTCGGCGAGCAGCGGATCGTCGATCTGGCGCATGCGGGTGCGCGTGCGCTGCTGGACGCGCTCGATCGCCGCTTCGGCGGTCAGCCCGCTGTCGATCGCCTCGTTGATCCGGCGGCTCCAGCCCTCGTCATAGGCGAACATCTTGTAGGTCTGGAGGACTTCCTCATGCTCGCCGCCCATGCCGAATTCGGCCTGCGCCGACATGCGCTCAATCTGCTCGCGCATCCGGTCGAACGCGGCATAGACGCGGTGGCGCTCGGCCTCGGTATCCTCGGCGACGGTATGCTCGATCGTGATGCGCGGCTGGTGGAACACCGCCAGCCCGCGCGCCATGCCGTCGACGAGTTTCAGCCCCTCTATCCGCATCGGCGCTTGCGGCGCGGGCCGCGAGGCCGAGGCCGCACCGTCGATCAGATCGGCATTGGCAATGAGCTCGGCGAGCACCATCGCGACGGTCTGGAGCGCTTCGATCTGGACATCGGCGTAGCGGTGCGGCTCGACATGCTGGACGCACAGCACGCCGACCGCGCGTTCGCGCCGGATGATCGGGACGCCGGCAAAGCTGTGAAACTTGTCTTCGCCGGTTTCGGGGCGGTAGGCGAAATCGGGGTGACTGGCGGCTTCGTCGAGGTTGAGCGGCTCATTCTCCTCGGCAATCGTGCCGACCAGCCCTTCGCCCAGCGCGAGCCGGGTGACATGCACTGCCGCCTGGTCGAGGCCCTGCGTCGCGAACAGTTCGAGCACACCTTCGCGCAGCAGATAGATGGAGCAGACCTCGCTCGCGGTGGCGTCGCCGATGATCTGCACGACCTGATTGAGCTTGGCCTGCGCGGTGGTGCGCGCCGCCATCACGTCGTGGAGACGCACCAGAATTTCGCGAGCGGAAGCAGCGGCAGACACAGGCATAGTCATCGACTATCAGAAAGACGTCGGCGATGACAGCATTGCGCGTCGGCAGAACGCTCTCCTAGGGCACGGCCGGTGGCGGTTCCGCGAACGTGATCCGCCACCAGAATTCGACCTCCTGCCCATCGATTGGCCGCCCGGCCAAAGTGGCGGGGGCGATCCGCAGCAGCGGCACGGCATCGATCACCGCACGGCGTAGACCATGACGATAGGGTACCTCCTTCAACACTCGACATTTCAGCCGCGTGTTTAGCGCCACCTTGCAGCGCATCAGGAAGTTCGCGGTAAAGGCGACTCTGCGGAGCGATTGCGGCAACAACGGGAGCAATTCTTCATTGGTCGGGCGGTGCAGCCAGCGCGGCGGGAGGGGGATGGTGCCTCCGCCACCACCGCTATCATTGCCACCCGCGCCCGTTCCACCCGCGCCCGTTCCACCCGCGCCCGTTCCACCCGCGCCAATGCCGCCGATGCCATTGCCAATTCGGTTGCCGCCACCGGCACTGGGAATTGAGACGGGTGGAGCATTCGGCAACGGCATTACATCAGGAGCCGGTGGCAACGGCTCCGGAGCAACCGAGGCGGGCGCCGGCGCCGACGCGGGACTGGGCACCTTCAACCGCAGTCGCGCATCGACGCGAACGGGCGGCGCCTTTCGCCGCCCCCGTGCTGGAATTACGGCCGGTTTCAGCTTTTGCTTCAGCACGACAACCGGCTCGGGCGGCTTTGGTGGAGAGAGCAGCGTGAACACGATCGGCGGGTCGGGCAACGCACTGGTCGGTGCATTGTCGCGCTGACAGATCAGAATAAGTACTGCAACCAGATAAAGGAGAGCGACAAAGATCGCGGCTACGACGCGACGTTGAGGGGTAATCGAAATATAGGAAGAATCGTTTGACGCAACACCCACCATGATTTTTGCTACCACAACAGGGCGATTGACCTCAATCGACTTTGCATGCGCACGATCAGCGCAGCGATACATCGCCGTGTGACACGGTTATCCGCCAAAGGAACTCCACCCGCTGGCCGTCGATCGGTCGCCCGTCGCGCTTGCCCGGTGCCATCCGCAGCAGCGGCACGGCGGCGAGCACCGCCTTGCGCAAGCCGGGATAAAAGGGCGTTTCCTTGAGCACACGGCACGTGACGCGCGTGTTGAGCGCAATCGTGCATTGCATGCGATAATCGACTTCGAGCGATGCCTGGAGCAACTCTTCGTCGACCAGCGGGAAGAATTCGTCGTTGGTGACCTTGTGTACCCAGTGCGGCGGCACCGCGCCGGGCGATCCGCCGCCCCCTGAATCA
This sequence comes from Sphingomonas sp., assembly GCA_019744885.1. Taxonomy (GTDB): domain Bacteria; phylum Pseudomonadota; class Alphaproteobacteria; order Sphingomonadales; family Sphingomonadaceae; genus Sphingomonas. The sequence continues at coordinate 8,198 of JAIETY010000132.1, read as the reverse complement.
AGATCGTACACCGCGTCACCCTCCCCCGCGATGATCGGCCCGGTGGCAGCGGGCGGCGACGGCGCTGCGGCAGCGGGCAAAGGCTGGAGCGACGCCGCCGGGGGTGGCGTCGCGATCGGTTCGGCAGCGGCAGGTTGCGGTGCCTGGGCGCGTGGGCGTTCAGTCGGGTTGTCAGCCGGGCGCGGCGCTTCAGGCTCGGGGAGCTTGTTTAGCGGGAGCAGCGTAACGACGACCGGCTGCTCAGCCTTAGGCGGGGGGACGGTCACTTCCCAGATCGTGAGCAGCACCAAAAGCGCCAGCGCATAGAGCGCGACCACAATCGCAATCGACACCGCGCGGCGGCGGTTGGTGATCGGCACATAGGCCGCCCGTTCGAACACGATCGAGTCCATGGCGGTGATCTTTAGCCCAATTTTGACCTCAGTCTTCACCCACCGTTAGTGTCGAGCGAAGTCGAGACACGGATGATAGGCCGTGTCGCTTGGGGCCTTTTTCTCGACTTCGCTCGAAACAAACGGAGGGACGGTTGGAAACGAATTGATTTCGCTTGATCGCGCCGAAGCACGCTCAGGCCGCGCGCTTCTCCAGAGCCGCCGCCGCCTCGGCCATCAGCGTCGCGATGATCTCGGCGATGGGCTCTTCCTTGGTCACCATCCCCACCGACTGCCCGGCCATCAGCGATCCCTGTTCGACATCACCGTCGATCACCGCGCGGCGCAAGGCGCCTGCCCAATAATGCTCGATCTGGAGCTGGGCGGCGCCCATATCGACGTCGCCCGCATCGAGCGCGGCGGCGACTTCACGCTGCTTGGCGAGGAAGCGCTCGCCGCCCGCGTTCTTCAGCGCGCGCACCGGGATGACGGGCAGGCGCGGGTCTATCTGAACGCTCGCAATCGCATCGCGGGCCGACGCCCGGAAGAACGCCTTTTTGAAATTGGGATGCGCAATGCTTTCGGTCGCACAGGCAAAGCGGGTGCCAAGCTGGACGCCCGCCGCGCCCATGTCGAGATAAGCAGCGATCGCCTCGCCGCGCCCGATCCCGCCCGCGACGAACACCGGCACTTGCTCGGCCACCTCGGGCAGGATTTCCTGCGCGAGCACGCTGGTCGAGACCGGGCCGATATGCCCGCCTGCCTCCATCCCCTCGACCACCAGCGCATCGACGCCCGAGCGGATCAGCTTCTTCGCCATCACCAGCGCGGGCGCAAAGCAGATCACCTTGGCCCCCGCCGCCTTGATCGCATCGATCGACCCGGTCGGCGGCAGCCCGCCCGCAAGCACGATATGCGTCACGCCGTGCTTGGCGCAGACCGCGATCAGCTCGGTCAGTTGTGGGTGCATCGTGATCAGGTTCACGCCGAACGGCTTGGCGGTCAGCGCTTTGGTCGCAACAATCTCGGCATCGAGCAACTCAGGCGACATCGCCCCGCACGCAATCAGCCCGAACCCGCCCGCATTCGACATCGCCGAAACGAGATTGCGCTCCGACACCCAAGACATCGCGCCACAAATGATCGCAACCTCGCTGCCAAGGAAATCGCAACCGCGTTGCATGCGGCGGTTGAGGCGATCGACAAAGACGCTCAAGCCACTTCCTCCGCATCCAGCCCATAGGCCGTGTGCAGCACGCGCACCGCGAGTTCGGTTTCGTCCTCGTCGATCAGCACGCTGACCTTGATCTCGCTCGTCGTGATCGCCTGGATGTTGATGCCGCGCGCGCCAAGCGTCTTGAACATCGTCGCCGCCACACCCGCGTGGCTGCGCATGCCGACGCCGACGACGGTGATCTTCGCGACCTTGGTGTCGTGCACCATTTTCGTATAGCCGATCGACGCCGCTGCCTTGGTCAGCACGTCGAGCGAGCGCGCCAGATCGGCGGCGGGCACGGTGAAGGTCACGTCGGTCGATCCGCTCGAATGCGCGATGTTCTGCACGATCATGTCGACGTTGATCCCGGCTTCGGCGAGCGGGGTGAAGATCGATCCGACCGCGCCGGGGCGATCGGGCACGTCGGTCAGCGTGATCTTCGCCTCATTCTTGTCATGCGCGATGCCGGTGATGAGCTGGCGTTCCATATCCCCAAGTTCCTCTTCGCTCACAATCAGCGTGCCGGTGTCGTCGTCGCCATCGACGAAGGATGACAGTACGCGGATGCGCACGCCTTCCTTCATCGCAAGCCCGACCGATCGCGTCTGGAGCACCTTGGCGCCGACGCTCGCGAGTTCGAGCATTTCTTCATAGGTCACCCGCTTCAGCTTGCGCGCGCGCGGGACGATGCGCGGGTCGGTGGTGTAGACCCCGTCGACATCGGTGTAGATGTCGCAGCGTTCGGCCTTCATCGCGGCTGCCACTGCCACCGCCGAAGTGTCCGAGCCGCCGCGCCCGAGCGTCGAGACCCGGCCTTCGCTGACGCCCTGAAAGCCCGGGATGACCGCGACTTCGCCGGAGGCCAGCGCCGCGTCCATATTGATCGTCTCGATCCGCGCGCTGGCATGTGCCGCATTGGTTTCGATCGGCAATTGCCAGCCGAGCCAGCTGCGCGCGGGCACCCCGATCGCTTGCAGCGCAATCGCCAGCAGGCCGCTCGTCACTTGCTCGCCCGACGCGACGACGACGTCATATTCACGCGGATCGTAGAGCGAAGAGGCTTCGCGGCAGAAATTGACCAGCCGGTCTGTCTCGCCCGCCATGGCAGAGACGACGACCGCGACTTGATGCCCGGCATCGACTTCGCGCTTCACCCGCGCGGCAACGGCCCTGATCCGCTCGATCCCGGCCATCGACGTGCCGCCGAACTTCATCACGATACGGGCCATCGACGGTACACGCGTCCTTTGAGCTTTGAAGCGCGGGCTGTTACTGGCGGGGCGCCGCAAAGGCAAGTTCAGTCCCGTAAGGATGCGCATGACCGACACGACGATCAACCCGCAAGAGGCAGCGCATTTCGGCAAGCTCGCCGCCGACTGGTGGAATCCCAAAGGCTCATCGGCGATGCTCCACCGGTTGAATCCGGTGCGGCTCGGTTATTTGCGCGCGGCGGTAGACGCGCATTGGGGCGAGGATGCGAGCGGTTTTACGCCACTGGCGGGCAAGCGCGCGCTCGATGTCGGCTGTGGCGCGGGGCTGCTGTGCGAGCCTTTGGCGCGGCTGGGCGCGGCCGTGACCGGGCTGGATGCAGCGCCCGAAAATATCGAAGCCGCCAAGGCGCATGCGGCGCTGTCGGGGCTTCAGATTGATTACCGCGCTGGCTCGGTCGAGGATCTGGCGAACGAGACCTTCGACCTCGTCACCAGCCTCGAAGTGATCGAGCATGTCACCGATCCCGGCGCGTTCGTCGCGGGTCTGGCGGCGGCGTTGGCGCCCGGCGGGCTGCTTGTGCTGTCGACGCCGAACCGCACGATGCTGTCGCGGCTGGCGCTGGTGACGCTCGCCGAAGGGACGGGCCAAATCCCGCGTGGCACCCACGACTGGAACCAGTTCCTGAAGCCCGACGAACTGACCGCGCTGATCGAAGACGCCGGACTTGAGGTGGTTGAAACGCGCGGGTTGAGTTTCTCGCCGCTCAAGGGCTTCACGATGAGCGACGATGTCAGCCTTGATTATTTCGTGACGGCGGCGCGGGCTGGGTAGAGGCGAAGCCGAAGGGTTCAGGATTACCCTCAACCCGTTCGTGCTGAGCTTGTCGAAGCACTGCCTTTCTTCTTCAAGCGGCTGGCAGAAGAAGGACGGCCCTTCGACAAGCTCAGGGCAAACGGGAGGAATGTAGATTCCTCAAACGCGTTCGTCTCAACCCCGTCAAGCCATCACATTGCGCCCCCGGCTCACCGTCGCGCTATGGCCAACACTCGCCGCCGCCGATTTCGCCTTGATCGTGTCGACGAAGATCCAGTCGTTGCTCACCCGCTCGGGCGTGATCGTCAGCGCCATATAGCCGCGCCGCGAGGTGTCGCACCATTTGAGCTCGGGATTGGCGCCAATCAGCGCCGCCGCGACTGTCTTCGGATCGATGCCGATCGAGCTTTCATAGCCCGGCGAGGTCACGCCGTGCCCCGCAAATTCAACGCCCGCCGCCTTGCCGTCCTGCTTCAGGTCATAGGCCCAGCCATTATGACTGTCGCCCGAGATGACGACCAGATTGGCCCCCGCCCCCTGCGCCGTCCGCAGGAATCGCGCGCGCGCCGCCGGATAGCCCCCCCAGCTGTCGTAATTGAGCGGCAGCCCGACCTTCGCCGCCGCAATCCCCGCGAGCACGAAATTGCGCGACCGTTGCGGCGCATCTGGCGACAGCCAGCCTGCCGCCGCTTCGGGCATCACGGTATTGCCCATGATCGTGCCAAAGCCGACGACTTGCCAGCGCTGCCCGGCCTTCACCGACGCGCGCATCGCATGCGCCAGCCAATCCTCCTGCTGCGATCCCATCATCGACGCGGCCGGATCCATCCATTTGCCGTCACGGAATTCGGTCAGCGCCTTGGGAATGTTGAGGCTCTTGAACAGCGGCGCGATCTCGGGCTGCTTGGTGCGCCCGAGCAGCCGCGTTTCGGTGCGGAACAGCGTCGCGAGCGTGCCGATGTCATAAGCTTTCCACGGCTCGTCCGACACCGGCATCCATTCGCGATAGACCTGAATCGCCGCCGCGCGGCGGGTGTTCCAGTCGCCTTCGTCGGGCTGGTGGTTCTGCGCGCCGCCTTCCCAGCTATCGTTCGCCGATTCGTGATCGTCCCACTGGACAATCATCGGCACGAGCTGGTGCAGCTTCTGCAAATCGGGATCGGCGCGGTAGCTTGCGTAGCGCAGCCGGTAATCGGCAATGTGGAGCAATTCGGTCGCGGGCTCGGGTACGCGTCCGGCAACGGCATCCTTCGCCGCCGGATAATCGCCGGTCTGATATTCGTAGAAATAGTCGCCGAGGTGGATCGCAAGGTCGATGTCGTTGCGCGCGGCGGCATGCGCATAGGCATTGAAATAGCCAAACGGCAGGTTCGAACAGGAGAAGATCGCCGCCCGGAACGACTTTGCTGGCCCCATCGGCAATGTCTTGGTCCGCCCAACGGCCGAAAAGCTGCCATCCGGCGCGACGAAGCGATAGTAGTACACCGTCGCAGGCTTCAGCCCGCCGACGGTGATCTTCGCGGTCCAGTCGCGCCATGGCCCGGTGATCTGGACGCCCGACCCGGCGAGCTTGACGAAGTCGGGGCTTTCCGACAGGTCGACGCGCAACTCGGCGGTGTCGCCGCCCTCGGGCACATAGCGCGTCCACAGCAGCATCGAGTCGGCCATCGGCTCGCCACTGGCGACAGCATGGGTGAACCCGCGTGCGGCCGACACCGTCGGGGTCTGGGCAAAGCCCGGGACGGCAAAGGCGCCCAGTCCCAGCGTGCCCGTCATGATGAACGAACGGCGATCGATCCTGATGGTCATGGCTCTCCCCTATCGGCGTGACGAAATGCGCTACTGCGCCTTCGATATGGCTCATTCGTGACAGTCAAGCCGGTCGACAATCGCGGGCGCTTCCTTGTCGGGGTGGCTGCCGTCGCGCTGCTGCTCGCACTGGCGATGCTGCGCCCGATCGACCATGACGAAAGCCAATATGTCGCGGCCGCACTGCTGTCGGCGCAGGGCCTGCCCTATCGCGACTTCGCCTATCTCCAAACGCCGCTCCAGCCGATGCTGTTCGCCCCGATTGCCGTGCTGGCCGGAGTCTGGGCTTGGCCAGTGTTGCGCGCGGTCAATGCACTGCTCGGCGCGGTGATGCTCGCTGCCTGTTACGGTGCGGCGCGTAGTTCAGGTGCCGATGCGCGCCGCGCGGGGCTGGCGGTGGGCTTGATGGCGTGCTGCGACATCTTCCTGTTCACCAGCGCCGTCGCGCGTAACGACGCCTTGCCGGGGGCATTGCTCGCAGGCGCGCTGTGGCTGATCGTGCGGCGGCAGCGCAATCAGGGCAGCAGCAGCGAAGCCGTATTGACCGGATTGATGCTGGCGAGCGCGGCGGCGGCGAAAATCTCGTTCGCACTTCCCGCGCTCGCTTATGGCGCGTGGGCGCTGGCCGATCGGCGCCACCGCCCTGATCTGCTTGTGATGGGCGCGGCGCCGGTCGGGCTATGGCTCGCCTGGGTCTATGCGCAGGCGCCCGACGCGTTCGTCTTTGGCATCTTCACTTTCCCCGCCAAGGCGCCTGCCGAATGGTATCTCGCGCAGGGGATGCCGGGGAAGCTGAGCCTGACGGGCAAGGCGCTCGATACGCTCAAATTTCTCGCACTCGGCCCGGCGCTGATGGCGCTGGTGATCGCCGCCCGCTTTCCGGGGCGCGCGCGGATCGAGCGATTGCTTGACCTCATGATCGTCGCGGGTCTCATCGCCGCGCTGCTCCCTGAACCGACGTGGCGGCAATATCTGCTGCCGATCCTGCCGCCGCTGTTCATCCGGCTGGCATTGGTTTGGCAGCGCGAGCCACCGGGGCGCGGCGCGCGGATTGCGGCGGTGATCTTCGCGATCGGCGGACTGGCGCCCTCGGTCGAGGCAGTGATCAAGGCGACACATGGCGTGCCGATGATCACCGCGCTCGATCAGGGGAACGCGCTGCGGACCGCCTTCATCGCTGGCGACGGCGCCGGACCGGTCGCGACCTTGTCGCCGCAACTTCTACCCGCCGCGCGGCTCGATATCGACCCACGCTTCGCCGCCGGGCCCTTCTACTTCCGCAGTCTCGCGCTGCTCGATGCCGCGCAGGAACGCCGCTTCCATCTCGTCTCGCGCAATCGGCTGGAGGGCGCCGATCCGATCAACGCGATTCTGGTCGGCGGCGAAGGCGCGTGGACGGCGGGCGAAGCCAGCGACGACGCACCACTGATCGCCTATGCCCGCGTACGTCACTGGCGGCGGATCAATGTCCCCGGCGGACGGCTGACGCTCTACCTGCCGCCGTGTTAGTCGCTGATCACTTGTCAGTCCCCCGTTTGTTTCGAGCGAAGTCGAGAAACAGGCCACAGGCGGCACCACCCGTGTCTCGACGTCGCTCGACACCAACGGATGGGGATGCGAGTCTTACCAAAACCATCGCGTTAGGCAGCGACGCGCTGACCCCGCGCCACCAGCGCTTCGTAATAGGCCATCAGATCGCGGACATGCTCGACATCGGTGCGCACCCGCCCCGCCGCGACCACGGCCGCGCGCCGGAGCAGCGCCGGGTCGCGATCGAACAGCCGCCCGATCGCCTCGGCAGCCGACGCCGCGTCACGCGCGCGGTAAAGTTCGGCGCAGTAGCGGTCGGCGACTTCGGCGCAGCCGCCGGTGTCGGGCACGATCAGCGGCAGGCCCGACGCCATCGCTTCGGACGCGACCAGTCCGAAGGGTTCGGCTTCGGACGCATGGATCAGCGCATCGCTGCTCGCCATCATCGCCGCCAGCCGCGCGCGGTCATAAACCGGCCTTTGCAGGCGGATATAGGGCGCATCGGCAATCAGGCGCTCGATCCGGCGGCGTTCATAGCCATCGCCGATCAGCGTGAGGCCAATCGGTCGTGACCGGCTGGCGCGCTTGACGGCTTCGATCACCAACGGCCAGCGCTTTTCGGGATGATGGCGCCCGATCCCGAGCAGCAGATGCGCATCCGGCCCCAGCCCGCAGTCAGCGAGCAGCTCGGCCCGCAGCCCCGCATCGCGCAAGCTGGGCGAGAAATGCGCGCGTTCGATCCCCAGCGGCATCGCCGCATCAATCCGCACCCCGCGCGCGCTCAGCCGCTTCTGGAGCGCGGGGCCATTGGTCAGCACCGCGTCATAATGTGCGAGGAAGCGCGCCATATAGCGGCTGTACCAGGCAAAGCTGCGCTCGATTCGCTCCGGGCTGGCGAAACGTTCGAACCAGCGCATCGGATAGGCGGCGACATTGTCATTGTGCATGAAGAACGCGCGCAGCGCGCTGCCGTGCCATTTGCCGACGATCCACGCCGGGCGCCACGGCGACGACGCTTCGACCACGTCGGGTGCAAGCTCGTCGAGCAAGGCATGCACCGGGGCTGAATCCCAGAACAGCCCGTAATTGGCGTCGAACGGCATTCCGGGCGCCTTGATGTAGATGATCCGCCCGCCAGGCCGATCGTCGACCCAGTCGCGACGACCGGGGGCAATCACGATCAGCTCGTGCCCCATTTCGGCCATCACCGCCATTTTGCGGTCGACATAGGTGCGCACGCCGCCGCC
>JAIETY010000171.1 GCA_019744885.1 Sphingomonas sp. | reverse complement strand
GTCGAGAAATTACTTGGGCTGTTTCGTATGATTTGGCCGACCGGTACATCGGCTAACATGCTGATCTACAATGATCTTGAGCAGCTCAGTCCCACGGAAAAGAATCTAGCCGGATTAGCAAGGATGCGAATGCCGCGTCTGCTCTGGGATGTGTTGTCTGAAAGCGGGAGAAGAACGCCTCACGAAGCGGCCCGCGCCATTGCGTTAAGAGTTATCTTTACGGTGAGACGCGCCGAGTTCGACAGCAATGAACCAAGCTGGTCCACCTTTTGCGAGCAAGTGGTCTTCGCGGCACGAGCGCAGCCCGAGTTCCATTGCTCGAAGTCGCTAGGTTTGCACGGAACGGAGTTCCGCAGGAGTGATCGCCCTCAGCTACCGCTGGCGGATTGTGAAAAGCTGTGGTGTCCATGCCGATGGGATTGGGTCACTGATTGATCAACCTCGGCTTTCCAACACTCCGAAATTCATGTATGTTCCACATATGTTCGCGCACGACTCCGCCATCCGCTACCCCCTTAGGATGGTCGTAACCTTTGTGACTTTCCGGCACCCCGATACCCGTGAGTGACACCCTGCCCCCACGTCCGCTGCGCTGGCTGTTCCTCGATCTGAACAGCTATTTCGCGAGCGTCGAGCAACAGCTCGACCCCGCTTTGCGCGGCAAGCCGATCCTCGTGGCACCCGTCGACAGCGACACCACCGTCGCGATTGCCGCGTCGGTGCAGGCGAAGAAATATGGCATTCGCACTGGCACCCCGGTGTGGGAAGCGAAACGCCTGTGCCGCGATCTGATCATCGTGCCCGCGCGGCACGAAAAATATGTCGAATATCACGAGGCAATCGTCGCCGAGGTCTGGCGGCACATCCCCGTCACCAAAGTCTGCTCGATCGACGAAGTTGCGTGCCGGTTGCTCGACAATGAAAACAGCGTCGAAGCCGCCACCGCGCTCGCGCACCGGATCAAGGCGGGCATCCGCGCCCATGTTGGCGACTGCCTGACGAGTTCGGTCGGCATCGCCCCCAACCGGCTGCTGGCGAAGCTCGCGTCGGACATGATGAAGCCCGACGGGCTGGTGGTGCTTCAGGCCGATGAGCTGCCGCACCGGCTGTTCGACATGCCCCTGCGCGACATCGCCGGGATTGGCGCGAAAATGGAGCGGCGGCTCGCGCAGGAGGGCATCAACGACATCCGCCAGCTCTGCGCACGCCGCCCGCGCGATGCCGGGACGGCATGGGGCGGCACCAATGGCGACCGGCTCTGGTATCTGCTCCACGGCGTCGATCTCCCCGAAAAGCCGACCCAGAGCCGCAGCATCGGCCACAGCCATGTCCTGTCACCGGGCAAGCGCGGGGTCGAGCCGGTGCGGCTCACGGCGCGGCGCCTCGCGCTCAAGGCCGCGAGCCGACTCCGGCGCAAGGCTTTGCGCGCGCGGCTGCTGGTGCTGCATGCGCGGTTTGAGGACGACAAGAGCAGTTGGCGCGTCTCGGCGAAGCTGCCCGCGACGCAGGACAGTTTCGTGATCCTCGCCGCGCTCGATAAGCTCTTCCCCCAGCTTCACGCTGCGGGCCGCACGCGGCGCGGCGATTTCCAGGTGCGGATGGTCGGCGTTACGCTCGCCGAGATTGAGGCGGTCGCGGGCGAGCAGGAGTCGCTGTTCGGATTGCTCGATCCCGATGATCCGCTGGCGCGCGAAACGCGCGGGCTCGCGCTCAGCCGGGCAATGGATGTGCTCAACGAGAAATTCGGGCGTCACGCCGTGTCGGTCGGGCCGATGGGCGGCGGGCGGATCGACCGCGTCGGCACCAAAATCGCGTTCGGCCGCATTCCCGAACGGTCTGAATTTCATGAATGAAGCAATTGATTTGATTATCTTTGTCAGGGGGCTTCGGAAGGAAGCCCTACAACATGATGAAACATTACACTTTCATGTCACTGAAATTGCGCGTGATCCTCGCGCGCCTGCTCTTGACGAACGCGACGACCTGCGCGAAGCATGAGACATTATGACAAAGCCACTGCTCCTCGCCGCCGCCGCGTTGCTCGCGCTGCCGCTTGCCGCTTGCGAAAACAAGCCCATCGTCCAGGGCGCCGAAGACCCGCTCAAGGAAGCCGCCGACAAGGCGCCCAAGGTAGAGCTGCCGCCCGCGATCAAGGCCACCGTGACCTTGCGCTGCAAGGACAACAGCCTTGTTTACATCGAGTTTTTCGCGGGCGACAAATTGGCCAATCTGCGCACCGAAAAGGATGGCGCGCCGATCCGCCTCACCGCCGAAAAGGCGGGCGATCCGCTGATCGCCGACGGCTATTCGCTGAAGGGCACGCCGCAATTGGTGACGCTCGCCCAGCCCGGCAAGCCCGCGCAGAGCTGCAAGGCCTGAGCCGTTACCACCCCCCGCCGCTGAGGAATCGGCGGCGCAAAGCCTTGCGTCGATCGCCCCTATCCTGCACGATAGGGGGCCATTCGATTAATGACGGAGGCAATCCCCGCTTTGGCAACCATCGCAATCTACAGCCTGAAGGGCGGCGTCGGCAAAACGACGCTTGCCGTCAATCTTGCCTGGTGCGCCGCGACCCTGTCGTCGCGCCGCACGCTGCTGTGGGACCTCGATCCCCAGGCCGCGAGCACCTATTTGCTCAGCGACCGCAAGCCCAAGGGCCAGGCGCAGGCGGTGTTCACCAAGGACCTCGACCCGACCAAGCTGATCTACAAGACCGCAACGCCCCGGCTCGACCTGATCGGCGCCGACAGTTCGCTGCGCGGGCTCGACGTGCTGTTCCACGAGCTCGACAAGAAAAAACTGCTCACCAAGCTGCTGACGACGGCGGGCAAGGATTATGATCGCGTCATCCTCGATTGCCCGCCCGGCATCACCGAGACGAGCGATCAGGTGATGCGCGCCGCCGATTTGATCGTGGTGCCGGTGATCCCCTCGCCGCTCAGCGAGCGCGCCTTCGCCGAAGTCGTCGAGCAGCTCGGCAACCGCGCCGTGCTGATGCCCGTGCACGCGATGGTCGACCGGCGGCGCAAGGTGCATGCCGACACGCTTGCCCGCCACCCCGACTGGCCCGTGATCCCGATGGCAAGCGTGATCGAACAGGTCACGGTCAAGCGCGCGCCCGTCGGCAGCTTTGCCCCGCGCACCGTCGGCGCGCAGGCCTTTGCCACGCTCTGGCAAGCGATCGAGAAACGGCTGGCGGACGCCGCGCGCGGGCAGTGACCAGCCCCGGATCAGGCTCTGGCATGACGGTGCTCGATCCCCGGATGGTGCTCGGCGCTTATGCCGTCGGCGTGTTTCCGATGGCCGATCACCGCCAGGCCGACAGCGTCTATTGGGTCGAACCCAAGCGCCGCGCGATCCTGCCGCTCGACGGCTTTCACCTGTCGCGCTCGCTCAAGAAGACGATTGTGGCGGATCGCTTCCGCGTCACCGCCGACACCGCCTTCGAGGCCGTGATCCGGCTCTGCGCCGAGGGCGCGATCGACCGCCCCGAAACCTGGATCAGCGGGCAGATCGAAACCGCCTTCACCGCGCTCCACCGGCTCGGCTACGCGCATTCGGTCGAATGCTGGGAGGGCGAACGGCTCGTCGGCGGCCTCTATGGCCTCGCGCTCGGCCGAGCGTTCTTCGGCGAGAGCATGGTGTCGCGGGAGCGCGACGCGTCGAAGGTCGCGCTGGCGTGGCTAGTGGCGCGATTGCGGGTCGGCGGGTTCACTTTGCTCGACTGCCAGTTCCAGACCGACCATCTTGCGTCGCTTGGCGCGATCGAGATTAGCCGCGCGGCTTATTTGGGCTTGTTGTCGGGCGCGGTGGCCGGCGCGGTCGAGGGCGCGCTGGCGGCGGGCGCGGGCGACGCGGCATTGTCGGCGCCGGGCGTTTCCTCCGGCGCGCCCGGCGACTTTTTCGCGCTCGACGGCGCGTCGGCAACGGCCACGGTGGCATCGCCGCCCGACGGGAAAGTCATCGCGCAGCTCTTGGGCCAGACGTCGTAAATCGGATCGAGCACGACGTTCAGATTGGGGCGTTCCTTGTAGAGCCAGCCCGAAAAGACCCGCCGCCATTTCTTGTCGGGCTGCATCACGTCGAGCTGGACGAAGGCGCCGGTATAATGGTCATTTTCCCACGGCGCAGTCTGCTCGCACGCGCGCAGGCGGATCACGGCATTGCCGACGCGCATCGCCTGGCCCGGCTTGAGCGTCAGGTCGCGGGCGGCGCCGTTGCGCTTGTTGAGCAGGCCGAGCACGGCGACGCGCTGCCCCATCGGCGTCGTGCCGCGCGCGATATCAGCACCGGGCGTGACATCGACGGTGGTGACATCAGTCGGCGTCGGTTCGGCATCGAGCGCAGTGGCGCCCGTCGTCTTGACGGGTTCGCCCGATACCGGCGCGGGCTCGTTCCAACGCTGATAGCCGAACCACAGCGCGACGGCGGCCAGCACTGCGCCAATCCCCGCCCCGCCCCAGATCAGCCAGCGACGGCGGTCACTCACCCGGCGTCCAGGCTTCATAGTCGCCCGTCGCCACCGCGCGCTGCCCGCCCTTTTCGAGCGCACCGGCCGGGCGATAGGCCAATTCGGTGCCGGTCAGATTGGGCGCTGCGGGCTTTTGCCACGCGCGCGGCGGCGGCAGCGCCTGATCGGGCAAGGCGTCAACCTGATGGTGCAGCCAGCCGAACCATTCGGGCGGCACCCGGCTTGCGTCGTTTGCGCCGTTGTAAATCACCCAGCGGCGCGGAATGCCATTCGGGTCGACGCCGCCTTGATAATAGGCATTGCCCTGCGAATCGCTGCCAACGCGCGTCTTGCCGCGCAAGCCAAGCCAGGTGCCAAAGGTGGCACCGTTCCACCAAGTGAAAATCGTTCCGAGCACGCCCATGCCCGCCGCTTAGCGGGTGCGCGCGGCGGCTTCAACTAGCGTTTGCGCCCGTCCCACGTCACCGCGTCGCCCTCGGCAATGCCCAGCTCGGTCGAGCGCCCGCCGCGCAGCTCGAGCACCGCGGCGACGGGCTCGCCCGAACCGATCGGCGCTTCGGAAAAGGGCGTCGTATTCTCGGCGATGCGCGCGATCGTGCCGTCGGCGCGGATGAAGATGATGTCGAGCGGGCTCGGCGTATCTTTCATCCAGAAGCTCGCCTCACGCGGCGGCCCGCCGTCACCCGGATAGGGGTAGAACAGCATGCCGCCGTCGGCGGGGATGTTGGTGCGGAACATCAGCCCGCGCGCCTGCTCTTCGCTGGTGGCCGCCGTCTCGACGCGGAAGCTGTGCTTGCCGCCCGGCCCCGAAATGGTGAGCGCAATCGTCGGGCGGCTTGCTTCGCTGGCGGTACCCGCGACGGCATTGCCGCCGGTGCACGCAGGCAGCGCCAGCGCAAAAGCGATGGCGGCACAAAACCCGATGATACGCATGACTATCCTTCCTGTTCGACCTGCACCGCCAGCGGTCCCTTGCGCCCGTCAACGACCCGCGCGCGCAGCGGCTGGTCGGGCTCGACCTCACCGATCCCGGCGCGGCGCAGCGTTTCCATGTGCACGAATATATCGGCATCGTCCGATCCGCGCACCAGAAATCCATAGCCTTTCAGCCGATTGAACCATTTGACCGACACCGGCTCAAATGGCCCGGCCTGGTCGACCAGATCGACCGGATCGATCCGGTCGGCGGGGCGCACCCGCACGGGGGGCTCGATCGCCTGACTGAGGTCGATCGATACGATCTCGCGCGCCTGAAAGCCGCGGTCGCGCCGCACCGCGATGCAATCGATCCGCGCGCCTTCGGGCAAGCTGCGGCGCCCATGCGGCTGCAGCACCGAAAAATGGATCAGGATGTCGCCGACACCCGGCTCATCGGCCACCAAAAAGCCGAAACCGCGCGTGACATCGAACCATTTGAGCGTGCCAACAAAGCGGATGTCGCCCGCGCTGTCATCGCCGGCGCATTGAGCTTGGGCGCACACGTCGGTCGACGACCGTAGCCGCGCCATAGGTGCCGTTTGCCCATCGAAATCCGCATGCACGTTAGACAGCCCCCCGTCGAACGCTTAGCTTATCACGAAAACTGGCTAGTGCCAAAGTCCGAGGTGTCGCCCTCCAGCGCCGCAAGCGCGGCCTCATCGCCCGGGCCTGCCGCGACGATCCGGCGAGCAAGATCGAAGCCGTGCCCAGCCCTTATCATCGCCGCCAGTTGCTTTTCGCGCAGCGGCCGATCGGGCTCGGTCGCTGCGAAGGGACCGATTCGCTTGCGCTTTGCAAAAGCGACCGCAGCGGCGACGGTGCGGTCGGCAATGGCAGGCGCGATCGCCTGCGCATCATCGCCGACGATTCCCGCCGCGCGCAGGGCGCCCTCGACCCGGCGCGCGCCGAGACCCCGCCGCGCCATCGACGCCGCGCGCGCTTCGCCAAAGGCCCGGTCGTCGATATAGCCCAGCTCGGCGAAGCGCTCGGCAATCGCGGTTGGATCGGCCGGCGCACCGTCCCAGCCGCGCTCGCGGATTTTGCGCCGCAGATAGTCGGTCAGCCGCCCGCGCGTCGTGGCGAAACGCTCGACATAGCGCAGCGCCAGCCGGTCGAGCGCGGCGGCGTCCAGCGGAGGCGCGGCGCGTCGTTTGCCAGGGGGACCACGCTCCATGCCATCATTGTGCCATAGTCAAACCCGATTTTGAACGCTTGCTACGGGCAAATGCGCGGTTTCTGCGCGTTGGAGCATTGTAAACTTCGTAAATACGGCCAAAATCGGCGGTTATTGAGGACAAGGGGTTTGAGTATAATGGTGATCGAACAGCGGCAGGCCGACGCGACGCAGGCAGATATGCCCGCGCCGACGCCGACACAGGACGCACTGCCGCGTCGTTTCGCCGATTTCGGCACGCTGGGGGAAGCGCTCGATTATGCCGCTTCGGGCGCGCGCGGGTTCAATTTCCATGACGCGCGCGGCACGATCAAGCGCGCTTATCGCTATGCCGATCTGCGCACCGACGCGCTCGATGCCGCGCTGCGGCTGATCGCGATGGGCATTGCCCCCGGCGACCGTGTCGCGCTGATTGCCGAGACCAGCGCCGAATTCGCCGCGCTGTTCTTCGGAACGGTCTATGCCGGTACTTGGCCGGTGCCGTTGCCACTGCCGACCTCCTTCGGCGGGCGTGATGCCTATGTCGAACAAATCCGCGTCCAGCTCGCCAGCAGTGATCCGGTGCTGCTGGTCTATCCGCCCGAGCTCGCCGAGATGGCGGGCGACGCGGCGCGGATTGGTGGCGTGAAGGGCATTGACTGGGCGACATTGGCCGAATCGCCGGTCATCACCGCACCACTGCCAGCGGCGCAGCCCGACGACATCTGCTACCTGCAATATTCGAGCGGATCGACGCGCTTTCCGCACGGTGTCGCCGTCACCCATGCCGCGCTGCTGAACAATCTCGCCGCGCATGGCCACGGCATGGCGTTGATCGACAGCGACCGCTGCATTTCGTGGCTGCCCTGGTATCACGATATGGGCCTTGTCGGCTGCATGCTGTCGCCGATGGCGAACCAGGTGTCGGTCGATTATCTGAAAACCGAAGATTTCGCGCGCCGCCCGCTGGCTTGGCTCGATCTGATCAGCCGCAATGCGGGCACGTCGGTCAGCTATTCGCCGACCTTTGGCTACGATATTTGCGCGCGCCGCATGTCGAGCCAGACCAAGGCATCGAACCGTTTCGACCTGTCGCGCTGGCGGCTCGCGGGCAACGGCGCCGACATGATCCGCCCCGATGTGATGCAGAGCTTCGTTGACGCCTTCGACAGCGCCGGGTTCAAGGCCAGCGCCTTCCTGCCGAGCTATGGCCTTGCCGAGGCGACGCTCGCGGTATCGATCATGCCCCCGGGTGAAGGCATTCGCGTCGAGCTGGTCGAGGAAACCGAGCTGTCGGGCGCCGCCGCCAAGCAGGACCGGCCGCAACGCTACCGCGCGATCGTCAATTGCGGCAAGCCGGTGCGCGACATGGCGGTGGAAGTCCGTGAGGAAGACGGCACCCCCCTGCCCGAGCGCGCGATCGGCAAAATCTGGTGCAGTGGCCCGTCGATCATGGCCGGTTACTTTCGCGACCCCGAAGCGACGACGGCGTGCATGGTCGATGGCTGGCTCGATACCGGTGATATGGGCTATATGTCCGATGGCTATGTCTATGTCGTCGGTCGCGCCAAGGACATGATCATCGTCAACGGCAAGAACCATTGGCCGCAGGACATCGAATGGGCGGTCGAGCAACTGCCCGGTTTCAAGGCTGGCGACATCGCCGCATTCGCGATCACGACGCCGGGCGGTGAGGAAACGCCCGCCGTCCTCGTTCAGTGCCGCAGCTCCGATGAGCATGAACGCGTGCGGCTGCGCGAGGAAATTCGCGAGAAAGTCCGATCGGTTACCGGCATGAACTGCGTGATCGAGCTGATCCCGCCGCGCACCTTGCCGCGCACAAGCTCAGGCAAGCTCAGCCGCGCCAAGGCACGCAATCTCTATCTCAGCGGCGACATCAAACCCTATGCCATTGCTGCCTGATCGGCTGTCGAAGGTGCTTTTTTGGGTCGAAACGGTTCCGTAATCTAACCAACTGCTAACCATTATTGGGTATGCGCAGGCGGGTGAGCCAATCATCCGCCTCGCAATTTGCCAACCCGAAGATCGATGCGCGTGCGCTGCTCGGTCTCTATGATCCTGCGGATTCGACAGACTGGGGTCCGATCCGCGCTGCCCAGATCAATGCCGGCTGCCGCTTGGCGCTGGTGGCCTTTGCCGCCAATCTGATCGGCGCCGCGCTGACGATTCTGATCGCCGCGCCGATGGCGCCGCTGTGGTCGTTGATCGGCTGGGGCGCGATCGTCACTGCGGTCGCGCTGGGGATCACGTTTCGGCGGCTGTCATCGCCGTGGCGGGGCGCCAAAAGCGCGCCGGTTCAAGCCGTGCGCAATACCCTGATCGAAGGGCTGGCGCTCGGCGCGGTCTGGTCGATCCCGCCGCTCACGCTGGCCGCCCAAGCCAGCGCGGCCGATGCGCTGCGCTTGTGGATCGTCCTGTCGGTGCTGATGACGCTATCGGCTGTCGCGATGGCGGCGCTGCCGCTCGCGACGCTCGCCTTTCTAGCGCTGCTGGGCGCTGCGGTGACGACGATGCTTTTCCTGATCGGCGGGCCCGTCATTGCGGCGGCTGCCGCGCTGTTCACACTGTTGGTGATGGTGAGCTGCTATCATCAGGCGCGGGGGCTGGTGGTGATCCGCACCAAAGAAATTGCGCTCGCCGAACGCGACGAAACGGTCAGCCTGCTGCTGCGCGATACCGAAGACCATACAGCCGACTGGTTGTGGGAAATCGATGCCGCGCGCCGGATCGTGCGCGCATCGCCGCGCTTTGCTTATGCGGTCGGCCATGATCCGGTGACGATCAACCAGATGCCGATCCTTCAGGTGCTGGCCGGCGCCAATTGGGAAACCGGCCAATTCGAAAAAGGCCTCCGCGAGCTGTCCGACAAGCTGAAGCGGCGCGAAGCGTTTCGCGACCTGCTACTCAACGTCCAGGTCAAGGGTGAGCATCGTTGCTGGGAAATTGCCGCCACGCCGCGCTTTGACGACAGCGGCAATTTCATCGGCTTTCGCGGCGTCGGCTCGGACGTGACCGAAGCGCGCGCCTCGGCCGAAAAGATCAACCGCATGGCGCGCTTCGATACGCTGACCGGGCTGCCCAACCGGCTGATGATCTACGAAAGCCTCGCCCGCGCGATTGAGGATACCGAAAAATGGTCGTCACGCTGCGGATTCATGATGATCGACCTTGATCGCTTCAAGGCGGTCAATGATTCGCTCGGCCACCCGGTCGGGGATCGCCTGCTCGGGCGCGTGGCACAACGGCTCGCGCAACTCATGTCGGACAATGAGTTGGTCGGGCGGCTTGGCGGCGACGAGTTCGCGATCGTCGTCCGCGACGCCACTGACTCGGCGCAGGTCGAAGCGCTTGCGCGGCGGGTGATCGAAGCGATCTCGGCACCCTATGACATCGACCAGAACACGCTCCACATCGGCGCCAGCCTCGGCCTCGCCTATGGCCCGCGCGACGGCCGCACGGCGGAGACACTGGTGCGCTCGGCCGATCTCGCGCTCTATCGCTCGAAGGATGCCGGTGGCGGCGTTTTCCACGCTTATGAGCAGCAACTCCATGTCCAGGCCGAGGAACGCCGCGTGCTCGAAATGGCGCTGCGCAAGGCGCTCACCAATGGCGAGCTCTCGCTCAACTATCAACCCGTGGTCGCCGCAAGCGACGGCACACTGGCGGGGTTCGAGGCATTGCTCCGTTGGCAGCATCCCACGCTCGGTGTGATTTCACCCGCCAAATTCATCCCGCTCGCCGAAGAAACCCGGCTGATCGCGCCGATCGGCGAATGGGTCTTGCGCACCGCCTGCGCCGAAGCCGCCCGCTGGCAGGGGCAAACGCGCATTTCGATCAACGTCTCGCCCGAACAGCTCCACAATCCGGCGTTCGTCGGCGTCGTCGCATCGGCGCTCGCCAACAGCGGGCTGCCGCCCGAGCGGCTCGAGCTCGAAGTCACCGAAAGCGTGTTCATGCGCGAAGGGACCTGCGCGACGCAGGTGCTCGAACGCATCCTTGATCTCGGCGTGCGGCTCGCGCTCGACGATTTCGGTACCGGCTATTCGTCGCTCGGTTATCTCAGCCGCACGCGCTTCTCGACGATCAAGATTGATCGCAGTTTCGTTCAAGGCGCCTCGAAGAATGTGCCCGAGGCCATCGCGATTATCCGCGCGGTGGTCGCGCTCGCGCAGAGCCTGGGCATGGCCACCACGGCCGAGGGCGTCGAGACCGAAGCTGAGCATCATCTGGTCGAGCAACTGGGCTGCACCAAGGTCCAGGGCTATTATTTCGGGCGCCCGCTGCCCGTCGACGAGGCACGCACGCTTGCCAATCGCGCATCGGCGCACGCCGCCGCAGCCGCCTGATCGCCAGCGTCAACCAGCCGCTTGCCCCGATGCGCGCGGCCCGCTAAAGGCTTTGGCCGCACAGGGGTGTAGCTCAGTTGGTTAGAGCGTCGGTCTCCAAAACCGAAGGCCCTCGGTTCGAGTCCGAGCTCCCCTGCCAATAACGCGCTGAAAGAGGCTCTTCGGGCTTCCATGCGCGTTGTCGCGAGCGCACGCGGTACACAGCCGACCGGTCATCGGACCAGATCAGATACAGATCAGCAATGCGCGCACGACCTTTGGCGAAGCCGATGGTCCAGACATAATCGAAGGTCGCGCGATCGAAGCTGGCAATCGCATGGTCGAAATCGCCGCCGCCCCGCACCGTCGCAGGGTAAATGAGCTGCGAGGGGTCGCGATCATAGGGCGCCGCGCGCGGGTGGCGGGGATGCACGAGTTGCTGCCCGGGCAACGCCCATTGCTCGTTGGTGAAAACCCGCCGCCGTGCCGTCGCGAGCCCGGCAATGTGGCTGAGCCTTGGGTTGTCCCAATTGTCGGCAGCCGGCTCATTGACCAGCACCAGCACGGCCGCCCCTTCGCGAAACACATCGACGGCGCGCAACGCCGCCGCCTGCTCGCGCGCGAACAGCGCAAAGGCAATCGTCGAGGTCAGCAAGCGCATCGCAAAAAAGCCGGTCGACAACACCGCCAGCCGCCCCGCCAGCCGGTCCTCGCCCAAAGGCGCGCGGATTGCCAGCACCGCCAGCGCGAGCGTCATCGGTAGCATCCGCATATCGACACACGAGGCACCGGCATAGAAAGCAGGCAGCGCCAGAAACGCCAGCCCACCGAGTGTAGCCGGAACCGCGAGCGCTGGGGAGAACGACAACCGATGCGACCGGGCGGCGACGGCGATCAACACCCATATGACGGCAATGCAGGCGATGTCGTAGACCTGCCATCGCTCGCGCAGCACCGACATCGCCCAATAAAGCTTGAGCGGCGCGTTGAACCAGAGACCGGTTGAGCCCGCCAGCCGGTCGCCGCCCGCCCCTAGCGCTGCGAGAGCGGCCGGCATCATCATCGGCACGCACATCGGCGCCGCGGCCACAGCGGCACGCAACCAACTCTTCCCGCTGCTGCGCTGCTGCGCCCATTCCGCGCCGAAGACGAACAGACCGAGCATCGCCCAGCCGAACGCGTGGCACAGCCAGACCGCGCACGCGAGCGGTCCGAACAGCGCGACGCGAACCCACACCGGCGCGCGCCGCGACAGCCGCAGCCACAGCGCCACCCCGGCAATCGCCAAGCCCGAAGCCAGTGAGAAGTTCACGAAGCCGAGCTGAAACGGTGCGGCATAGGCAAGTGGCAAGGCCATCAGTGCGGTCGGCGGGATCCGGCCGTGGACTTCGCGCGCCAGCCACAGCATTGCCGCGACCACGAGAGTCGGAATCAATAGCACGACAACGCGCGCGGCGGGCTCCAGCCCGATCAGCGGCGCCAGCGCCAGCACCAGCCAGCCGAGCATTGCCCAGCCGTTGGTCAGCGAGAAGAATGTTTCCCAAATCATATCGTGCTGACTCCGCTTG
>JAIETY010000150.1 GCA_019744885.1 Sphingomonas sp. | reverse complement strand
GCCGAACGGGAATGCCTCCAGCGCTGTCTGAACCATCAGACTGCCAAGCAAATGGCCATCGATCTCGGTATCTCTCCTCACGCTGTCGAGAAGCGGTTGAAGATGGCCCGCGCGAAGCTGGGCCTGTCCTCATCGCTTGAAGCGGCGAAGCTCGTGGAGTCGTTGGAGCGGTGCGGTCGGCTGGGACCCGGCGCGTCGGACCTTCCGCGAGGTAACGCAAGGGTCGAAGCAGGCGGCTCCGAAGCCGCCCCGCGCAAGGAGACCACGTGGATCACGCAGCGGCACCCTTATCTGGTCTCAGGAGCAATGCTCATGAGCATATTTGCAGCAATAGCCTTGACGATTTTGGTTCAGTCATCT
The DNA here is from genome assembly GCA_019744885.1 of Sphingomonas sp. Classification (GTDB taxonomy): domain Bacteria; phylum Pseudomonadota; class Alphaproteobacteria; order Sphingomonadales; family Sphingomonadaceae; genus Sphingomonas. Next base: position 12,259 of record JAIETY010000150.1, on the reverse strand, counting down.
GGCGCCAGTGAGGGGCAGGCAAGCCCGTTGGCAAGGGTCCCGTCTGCATCGTCGGCGGCACCCAGCGCGGTGCCGACTGCCGGCACCGAGGCAGCCTTGCGGCGCCTTGTCGCTGGTTTGGCTAGCGGTTCGCCCGACTATGACAAGCTGTCTCCGCGGTTCGCTGAAGTCGTCCGTGGGGATTTGCCCATGACCCAACCCCTGTTCAAATCGCTCGGCGCGCTGAAGTCGGTGACGTTTCGCGGGCGTGGCCCGAGGGGCGACGACGCCTATAATCTGGTGTTCGCCAACGGCGAGGTGTTGATGTCGGCGGCGCTCGACGCTGAAGGCAGGATGCTCGGCGGCATTCTCCAGCCGGGGAGGCCGCCGGAGCGGTGACGGCGGGGGGCGGCGGTTCTGGCGAAGGGGTGAGGGCTGGGCGCGCCTCGCTCCCCTCAGCCGTCACCCCGGCCTTGTGCCGGCCCCACGTCCGCAACAGCGAAGCCGCCTGCGGCGCGGTGGACCCCGGCACAGTGCCGGGGTGACGGTTGGCGTGTCATAGGTCCGAAGCCTCGTTGAGCGAACGGCGCGTATTGGGGGAGATACTTGCCCGCCTCCTTCGGGGTGGGCATTCTCGATTTCCAGTCATTCGTGGAAGACCGATGAAGGACGTGCTGGAAGGATACGCCACAGCTGCGACAGCGGGTTTCATTGCTGCCTATGATGGGCTTTCGTCAGAAAGCATATACGAACACGTCATCGACCTATTCCCAAGCCACAATGCCAAGGTTGCAGATATCGGGGCGGGGACGGGTCGTGATGCGGCCTGGTTCGCACATAAAGGACATGATGTGCTCGCCGTGGAGCCGGTGCGCGAACTTCGCGAGGCTGGTCAGGCACTGCACACTGCCGCCAATATCAAATGGCTGGATGATCGCTTGCCTCATCTCAGCGCAGTTTTGACTTGGGGAACGTTCGATCTCGTGACCCTCTCCGGCGTTTGGCAGCATCTTACCGACGAAGATCGGGCAATCGCGATGCCTCGCGTCGCGGCGATGGCCTCCCCAAGCGGTTTGCTCATTATGTCGCTTCGGCATGGCCCAGGCGCGGCAGGTCGCAGGGTATTTCCAGTGTCGTCCGATACGACAATCGAGAGAGCAGTGGCCTGTGGACTTCGCCTCCTCCGCCGGCAGGATGCAAACTCCGTCCAAGCGGGCAATCAGGCGATGGGTGTTTCGTGGACTTGGCTCGCGTTTGAGAAGGTCCGCTCATCGGACACTTCCAAACAACGTTGATTATCGCACTTTGGGGCGCGAGCCGAATGGCGGTTTTGACTGCATAATCCCTGTTCTGCCTGATCGTTCTTCATTGACGGATGGAGCAAGCGGGTCGGAACCCTGCAGCCGCTCATGATGGCGGATCACTTCGTCGATGATGCGCCGCAGGAATTTTTCGCTGACTTCGGGGTCGAGCTCGGCGTCTTTCGCCAGCGCGCGCCGCCGCGCGATTTGCGCCGCGTCACGCGCTGGGTCGGCAGCGCACGGCTCTCCAGCATGATGTTCAGGCAGCCCGCATTCGACTCGTTAACCTTCCCCAGTCGTGCTTCGTCAAGTGATTGGCGCTACACGGCAAATCATGAGATTCGCCCTCCCGCTCGCCTTGCTGCTCGCCGCCACGCCGGCTGCTGCGGCCGATCCGATGCCGTTGTCGCCCTATGCCTGGATGGGGGGCTTTGCGCCGTACAAGCCCGCACCAGTCGCGACGACCCACCCGCTGTTCGGCAAGATCGCGCTCGCGCCGATCGTGGCGATGCCCAACCGGGTCGGTGGCACCTTCATCCTCGTGACGCGCCCCAAGGAACTGACCGCGGCGCTACGTGAGACGCTCGCCAAGTCGAACATGCTCGCCGCCGATGGCGCGCCGCCCAAGGCGACGCTCGAAGTGAGCTGGGTCGATTTCGACCTGCCGTTCAAGATCGGCATGTCAAGCAAGGCGAGCGTCACGATCCACTACGAGCTGAAACGCATCGACAATGGCCAGGTGATCTTCAACCGCGACGTGACGACATCGGCTGAGTTGCAGGGCGGCGGCGATGCCAGCATCCGTGCGCGCGCGGCGGGCAGGGCGGCGATCCTCGGCAATGTCGCGGGCGCGCTGTGGTGCCTCGATCAGGCCGCCTATGGCCGCGCGCCGATGAATTGCGCGTCGCAGCCACTGGGCAGCTTCACCGTGCAGACAACGCGCTTCTTTCCGATCTTCGTGCCGCGCTGAGGCGGGGGCGCCGCATCGACTCCCCTCCCTGCAAGGGAGGGGCTGGGGGTGGGTGGGCTAGTGGGATGCCCACCGCTTCCTCGCCGACCAACCCACCCCCGACCCCTCCCTTGAGAAGGGAGGGGAGAAGAATTCACTGAGAGGCAGGCTCTCTCACCCCTGCAACCGCTCATGATGGCGGGTCACTTCCGCTACGGCCCGTTCCGCTGCGCGACACTCGACGTGCGGCGGCGGGGGACGTCGCCGTCGTATGTTTGAGGGGCGGTGCCCAGATGCCCGAGGGGGTGATCTTACAGTGCATCATCATCGGTGAGTTGCGCGACGGCTATACAATTAACCAATATAGAATATGATGAGCCAACATCAGGCTCGTTATTAGCCTGATTTTGAGCCGAACTCGCGCTATTCTAGGGGGTACAATGGACGCCACGCCTTCAAGCACACCGTCAAGTCAGCCGATACCCATTGATGCTGACACGTCGGAATGTCCGTTTTGCGCTGAACGTGTTTCGATACGCGCAAAGAAATGTAAGCATTGCGGGGAAACTATTGATGTCGCGATGCGTAAGGCGGAGGAAGCACTCCGGGCTAGCGAGCGGTCGAGTGGCCCTGTATATATGAATGCAGCGGTTTCCCATAATTCCGGATACGCGACGCCATCAGCCAATAAGAGCCGTATTGCGGCCATCATATTGGCGCTCTTTTTGGGCGGTCTTGGAGTGCACAAGTTTTATCTTGGCCGAACAGGCTGGGGTGTTTTATATTTGCTCTTCTGCTGGACGTTTATTCCGAGCGCTATCGCCTTCATCGAAGCAATAGTTTATCTGTTTACCAGCGATGCGAGCTTCAATCGTAAATATGGCTGACCCAAGCTAAACCTCACCCCTGCAACCGCTCATGGTGGCGGATCACTTCGTCGATGATGAAGCGCAGGAATTTCTCGCTGAATTCGGGGTCGAGCTCGGCCTCTTTCGCCAGCGCGCGCAGGCGGGCGATTTGCGCTGCCTCGCGTGCCGGGTCGGCGGGGGGCAGGTCGTGGGTCGCCTTGTAGCGCCCGACTGCCTGCGTCACCTTGAAGCGTTCGGCGAGCAGGTGGATCAGCGCGGCATCGATATTGTCGATGCTCTTGCGATAGCCGCTCAGCGTGTCGTCGGTCATCGCGCGTCCCATTCTCTTGTCCATCCGCCGCCTTTTTGCGTGCCCGCATCGCAGCGCGCAAGCCCGCCCCTTGCCTTTGCGCGGCCAAGGCGCCAGATGCGCCGCACCATGACCGCCACCGTCCATCGCTTCCCGCAGCGCCAGGCGTCGCTCGATCCGATGATCGCGCTCGTCGCGGGTGATCTAAACCTCGTCAACGCGGTGATTCTCGATCGCATGCAGTCGCAGATTCCGCTGATCCCGGAACTCGCGGGGCATTTGATCGCGGGCGGCGGCAAGCGGATGCGGCCGATGCTCACGCTCGCGAGCGCGCGGCTGATCGGCTATGAAGGCTCGCGCCACCACCGGCTCGCCGCCGCTGTCGAATTCATCCACACCGCGACGCTGCTCCACGATGATGTCGTCGATGGCAGTGATCTGCGGCGCGGGCGGCGCACCGCCAACACCATTTGGGGCAATCCCGCGACCGTGCTGGTCGGCGATTTCCTGTTCAGCCGGTCGTTCGAGCTGATGGTCGAGGACGGCAGCCAGAAGGTCCTGAAGATCCTGAGCGCGGCCAGCGCGGTGATCGCCGAGGGCGAAGTCAACCAGCTCACCGCCGCGCGCAAGGTCGATCTGGGCGAGGAGCGCTATCTCGACATCATCGGCGCCAAGACCGCCGCGCTGTTCGCTGCCGCCTGCCGGATTTCTGCGGTGGTTGCCGAACGCAATGATGCCGAGGAACGCGCGCTCGATGCCTATGGCCGCAATCTGGGCATTGCGTTTCAGCTTGTCGACGATGCGATCGATTATGTCTCCGACGCCGGCACGATGGGCAAGGACGCGGGTGACGACTTCCGCGAAGGCAAGGTCACGCTGCCGGTGATCCTCGCCTATGCCCGCGGCGGCCCGGACGAGCGCAAATTCTGGAAGGACGCGGTCGAGGGACGGCGCGACAGCGACGAGGACCTTGCGCGCGCGATCGAGCTGATCCGCGCAACCCGCGCGATCGACGATACGCTCGCGCGCGCGCGCCACTATGGCCAGCGGGCGATCGACGCGCTCGGCCCGTTCGGCGCAAGCGACGCCAAGGCGGCGATGGTCGAAGCCGTCGAATTCGCCATCTCGCGCGCGTTCTGATTCCCACGCGGCTTTCGCGACCGCAGCAAAGCCGATTGTTGGCCAACGCTAACCGTTGTATCGCGCCGCTGTCCCGGTAACGTCGGCGGCAGGGTCGTCGCCGCCGAGCGACGTCGGATGGTGGTTCGCGCTCGGGGGATTGATGCTCAAATATTTCCGCGAATCGATTGTGTTCACGGTTGTCTGTCTGGGGATCGCCGCGTGGCTCGGCTGGTCGATGACGCACAGTTTGATGGGCACGACCGGCGTGCTGTGGATCGTCGCGGTGCTCGGCGTGCTCGAATTGTCGCTGTCGTTCGACAATGCCGTCGTCAACGCAACCGTGCTGCGCGACATGGACCCGGTGTGGCAGCGCCGCTTCCTGACCTGGGGCATCATCATCGCGGTGTTCGGGATGCGGATCGTCTTCCCGCTCGCGATCGTGGCGATTGCCGCCAGGATGGGGCCGGCTGACGCGATGATGCTCGCGATGTCCGATCCGGTGGAATATGAACGCATCATCACCGAAGCCCATGTCGCGATTTCGGGCTTTGGCGGCGCGTTTCTGGCGATGGTCGGGCTGTCGTTCTTCTTCGACGAGGGCAAGGATGTGCATTGGATTGGTGTCGTCGAACGCCCGATTGCACAGTTATCGAGCATTTCGGGGCTCGCGATCGGCCTCGTCCTGATCGCGCTCTACGGCATTGCGCAGCTCATCGCGCCCGCCGAAGCGATGACTTTCCTCGGCGCGGGCATCATCGGGCTGGTTACGTACATCGCCGTCGATGCGATGGGCGAATTGCTCGAGCAGGGCGGCGGCGAGCATGGCAGCGGCGCGGCGGCGACACAGGCCGTCGCGAAATCGGGGCTGGCGGCGTTCCTTTATCTCGAAGTGCTCGACGCGTCCTTCTCGCTCGACGGGGTGATCGGCGCCTTTGCGCTGTCAACCAATTTGTTCGTGATCGCGCTGGGGCTCGGGATCGGCGCGATGTTCGTGCGCTCGCTGACAGTGATGCTGGTCGATCGCGGCACGCTGACCGACTATCGCTTCCTCGAACATGGCGCTTTCTATGCGATCGTCGCGCTCGCCATGATCATGCTGATTTCGGTGCGCGTCGAAGTACCCGAAGCGGTCACCGGGCTGATCGGCGCGGGGCTGATCGGCCTCGCCTTTTACGCGTCGCTGCGCGCCAATCGTGCGGAGGATGACAGCGACGCCGTGGGGGCGTGAGGCGCTGTCGCCTTGAGCCCGGTTCGCTTGCTGCCTAAAGTCGGCGACGGGTTGAAGGGGAAAGCGATGTCTCGATTCGGTCTGATGCTGGCGGTCGGTGCGGCCGGCCTGATGTGTGGGGGCGCGACCAAGGCGCCGTTTCAGGACACGCTGCCGCTCACCAAATATCTGGCGCAGGCAAAGCCCGTGAAGGGCGATCAGCGCATCAGCTATGGCCGGTCAAAGTCGCAATATGCCGATCTGTTTCTCCCCAAGAATGCGAAGGGGCCGATCCCGGTCGTCATTCTGGTGCACGGTGGCTGTTGGAGCGCGATGGTGCCCGCCGAAACGACTTCGGCCAATGCCGCCGATCTCGCGCGGGGCGGCGTGGCGGTATGGAACATCGAATATCGCCGCATCGGCGAGCCCGGCGGCGGCTATCCCGGCATGTATGAGGATGTCGGCGCGGCCTTCGACAAGCTCCGCGATGTCGCCGCTGCCAACAAGCTCGACTTGAGCCGCATCACCGTCGTCGGCCATTCGTCGGGCGCGCATCTGGGCTTTTGGGCGGCGGCGCGCGGCAAGTTGCCGGTGGGGCACAAGCTGCGCGGGGCGGAGCCTTTGCCGGTGCGGGCCGCGATCAATCTGGGCGGCGCGCCCGATATCGAACATGCCGCCGATATCCTGCCGATCGCTTGCGGCGATTCGCCCAAGATCGAGCAGATCATCGGCGAAAAGAGCGCCGAGCGGCCCAAGCCTTTCACGGACACCTCGGCCAACCAGCTATTGCCGCTCGGCATCCGCACGCGATCGATCATGGGCGAATTCGACGACATCATCCCGCCCTATATCGGTCATTGGTGGGGGCGGCTTTCGACCCGCAAGGGCGACGATGTCGATACGACGGTGATCAAGGGCGCAGGCCATTTCGATCTGGTCGCGGTGAGCGAACCCGAATGGCAGCAAGTCCGCACGCTGATCCTGGCCGAGGCCAAGCGCTGATCCTTTGCGGGCGCGGGCGGGCGGGCTAAGGCGCCGGGGTGACCGCACTCCCGATCCACGCCGTGCTGCCCGATCTGCTCGCCGTGCTGCGCGCGTCGTCGAGCGCGGTGCTGGTCGCGCCGCCGGGGGCGGGCAAGACCACGGCGGTGGCGCCCGCGCTGCTGGGCGAGGATTGGTGCACCGGCGAAATCCTGCTGCTCTCCCCGCGCCGCATCGCCGCGCGCGCTGCGGCCGAGCGGATGGCCGCGGTGGCGGGTGAGGCCGTCGGGCGCACCTATGGCTATGCGACGCGGATGGACAGCAAGCGCTCCGCCGCGACGCGCGTGACGGTGATGACGGAAGGGATTTTCGTCAATCGCATCCAGGCCGATCCCGAGCTGACGGGCGTGTCGGCGGTGCTGTTTGACGAGGTGCACGAACGCAGCCTCGACAGCGATTTCGGCCTCGCGCTCGCGCTCGATGTGGCGGGCGCGCTGCGGCCCGACCTGCGGCTGGTGGCGATGTCGGCGACGCTCGACGGCGCGCGGTTCACGGCGCTGATGGGCGACGCGCCGGTGATCGAAAGCGAAGGCCGCAGCTACCCGCTGACCTTGCGCTATCTCGGTCGCGCCGCCGAAGCGCGGATCGAGGATGAAATGGCGCGCGCGATCCGGCTGGCGCTGGGCGAGGCCGAGGGTGGGGTGCTGGCGTTCCTGCCCGGCGTGGCGGAGATCGAGCGTGTGGCCGAGCGGCTGGGCGATCTGCCCGGGGTTGCGCTCCACAAACTCCACGGCACGCTCCCGCCCGCCGAACAGCGCGCGGCAATTGCGCCGTCGGACGCGCGCAAACTGGTGCTCGCGACCTCGATTGCCGAGACCAGCCTGACGCTCGACGGCATTCGCATCGTCATCGATTCGGGGCTGGCGCGCCGCCCGCGTTACGACCGCGCGGCGGGGATGACGCGGCTGGTGACCGAGCGCGCGAGCCAGGCCGCCGTCACGCAGCGCGCAGGCCGTGCGGCCAGGCAGGGGCCGGGCGTCGCGTACCGGTTGTGGGAGGAAGCGGCGACGGCAGGGCTGCCCCGCTTCGACCCGCCTGAAATTCTCGAGGCCGATTTGTCGGCGCTGACGCTCGATTGCGCGCGCTGGGGGGTGAACGACCCGCGCCGCCTGTCGTGGATCGACCCGCCGCCCGATGCCGCCGTTGCAGAGGCGCGGACGCGGCTGCTCGCGCTCGGCGCGATCGACGAAGACGGGCGCGTGACGCCGCATGGCGAAGCGATCGCCAAGCTGCCGCTGCCGCCCCGGCTCGGCCATATGCTGATCGAAGGCGCGCGGCTCGGGCTGGGCGAGGTCGCCGCTGAAATCGCGGTGCTGCTCGGCGAGCGCGGGCTGGGCGGGAATGACGCTGATCTCGACGCGCGACTGACCCGCTGGCGGCGCGAGCGCGGAGGGCGGGCGGAGAGTGCTAGGAAGCTGGCGGCGCGGTGGGTCGCGCTGACTGCTCCCTCTCCCCTCCGGGGAGAGGGGCGGGGAGAGGGGGAGCCCCACGCGTCGTCGCCTGTGGCGGGCCGCGCCCCCCCCCCCCCGCCCCCGGGGGGGCGGGGGAGGGGGGGCACCGGGGGGGCGGGGGGGAGCCCCCCCCCCCCGCCCCACGCGTCGTCGCCTGTGGCCCCCCTCTCCCAACCCTCTCCCCAGAGGGGAGAGGGCTATAGTGTCGCCACTTGCGTCGCGCTTGCCTTCCCCGATCGCGTCGCCCGTCGTCGCGACTCATCCGGCGAGCAATGGGCCTCGGTCGGCGGGCGCGGCTTCAAGCTCGACCCGACCTCGAGTCTCGCCCGCGCCGAATGGCTTGCCGTCGCCGAAACCCAAGGCATGGCGGCGGGCGCGCGCATCCTCGCCGCCGCGCCGATCGACCTCGCCACCGTTGAAGCGCTGTTCGGCGATCGCATCGAGACGCGCCGCAGCGTCGCCTTCGATCTCGCCACCGGCGGCGTGCAGGCAATGCGCGAGCGGCGGCTCGGCGCGATCCAGCTGAGCGGCGGCCCCGATTCGAGCGCCGACCCTGCCGACATCGCGGCGGCGCTGCTCGACGGCCTGCGCGCCCACGGGCTAGACCTGCTCCCCTGGCCCGAGTCCGCCACCGCACTCCGCCAGCGCGCCGCCTTCGCCGCGCAGCACGGCGCGCCCGAACTCGCGCTCGACGACGCAGCCTTGCTCGATCGCGCCGAGCAATGGCTCACCCCGCTGCTCGAAGGCAAGCGGCGCCTCCACCAGCTCGACGGCGCCGCGCTGAACGATGCCCTACGCAACCTGATCGGCTGGGACGCGCTGCAAGCGATCGACCGCCTCGCGCCACCGCGCTTCGACTCGCCTGCCGGGTCGAGCCACGCGATCGATTACACCGCCGAGGCGGGGCCAACCGTTGAACTTCGCCCGCAAGCGCTGTTCGGGCTGGCGACGCATCCGATGGTCGCAGGGGGTCGCGTGCCGCTGGTGCTGAGCCTCACCTCGCCCGCCGGGCGCCCGATCCAGACCACCCGCGACCTGCCCGGCTTCTGGGCGGGAAGCTGGGCCGCCGTCGCCAAGGAAATGCGCGGCCGCTACCCGCGCCACCCCTGGCCCGACGACCCGGCGAACGCCAATGCGACGCTCAGGACCAAAAATGCGGATGCACGCGCGCAAGGCTTGCGATAAGGCGGGGTCTATGACGACCGCACGCATTTTCCAGCGCCCCAAGAACGCGATGCAATCGGGCCGCGCCCGCACGCAGGATTGGGTGCTCGAATTCGAACCCGCCGAGGCCAAGCAACCCGATCCGCTCACCGGCTGGGCAGGCTCGGGCGACACCCGCCAGCAACTGCGGCTGTCCTTCCCCAGCGCCGACGCGGCGATTGCCTATGCGACGCGCGAAGGCATCAGCTACCACCTGATCCCCGCGCCCGAACGCACGCTTAAGCTGCAGGCTTACGCGGATAATTTTCGGTAGGTCCATTTCAGTCGCCTAAGTTCAACTCAACCCGTTCGTGTCGAGCGACGTCGAGACACGGTGCGACGTGCCCTTGGCCCGTCCCTCGACTTCGCTCGGGACGAACGGTGGGTTGAGGGCAAATTGCTGACCCAAGCCCCCTGGCCACAAGCCGTGGTTGCCCTTCGCGGCGGGCGGCTTACCTAGAAGGCGTGACCAGCGCCATGACTGCCCGACTCGCCGATGGCGTCCGAAGGATTGACCCTGCGCACTGGGATGCCTGCGCCGGCACCGGCAATCCGTTCCTCAGCCACGCGTTCCTCGCGATCCTCGAAGAATCGGGCAGCGTCTCGCCGCGTGGCGGTTGGCAAGCGATCCCGATCATCGTCGACGGCGCCGACGGCCAGCCCGCCGGAATCGCGCCCGCCTATGCCAAGCGCCACAGCCAGGGCGAATATGTCTTCGATCATGCCTGGGCCGATGCGTGGGAGCGGGCAGGGGGGCGATACTATCCCAAGCTTCAGGTCGCGGTGCCCTTCACCCCGGTGCCCGGTCCCCGGCTGCTGCTGCGCGATTCCGCCGCCGCGCCCGCGCTGATCGCGGCGATCGAAGCCGTCACCGACCAGCACGACATGTCGAGCGCGCACGCGACCTTCGTGTCGCCCGATCAGATTCCGCTGTTCGAAGCGGCCGGCTGGCTGATCCGCGCGGGCACGCAATTCCACTGGGCCAATGACGGCTATACGTGCTTCGACGATTTCCTGGGCGCGCTCGCCAGCCGCAAGCGCAAGGCGATCCGCAAGGAGCGCGCCGCTGCGGTCGAAGGCCTGACGATCCGCCACGTCACCGGCAGTGACCTGACCGAGGCCGATTGGGACGCCTTTTGGGTCTTCTATCAGGATACCGGCAGCCGCAAATGGGGCCAGCCCTATCTGACGCGCCCGTTTTTTTCACTGCTGGGCGAGCGGATGAGCGACCGCGTGCTGCTGATGCTCGCCGAGCGCAACGGGCGGCCGATTGCGGGGGCGCTCAACCTGATCGGCGCCGACACGCTTTATGGCCGCTATTGGGGCTGTACCGAGGACGTGCCCTTCCTCCATTTCGAGCTCTGCTATTATCAGGCGATCGAGGCCGCAATCGCGCGTGGGCTGAAGTTCGTCGAGGCAGGCGCGCAGGGCGAGCATAAGCTCGCGCGCGGCTATGCGCCCGTCACGACCTGGTCGGCGCATTATCTGCCCGATCGCAATTTCCGCCGTGCGGTCGCCGATTTCCTGGTGCGAGAGCGCGAAGCCGTCGCTGCCGACCAGGAATATCTCGGCGCTATGACTCCTTTTCGGAAGGCGGCGGCGGGGTAATCAGGTCGCGGGTCAGCTCTGGCCCGGGCTTGCCATGGTCGATCTTGAACAGCGCGCTGGTGCCATCGCGCCACACCGGGATCAGTCCTTGCTCAAGCCGCTTTTCATAGGGCGGCGGGATCACCACCCAGACATAGTCGAAGGCATCGCGCGGGAAGCGCGCGAGGCTGCGCCCGATCGGCCGCCACCACTCGCGCGGGCATTGCTGGTAGGTCACGATCTGCGACGGATCATGCGAATAGCGCGCGGCGGCGCGATATTTGGTGGTCAGCAACTGCGCGCCCGCCATCGACCATTGATCGTTCGAATAGGCCATCTTGCGTTCGAGCGCGAGCGCGGGGAGGTGCTGCAACCGGCTCATGAACCATTCGCTGTGGCAGGTCTCGCCGACGAAGCTCACCAGCCGCGCGCCTTCGGGCAAATGGTCGAGCGCCTTCAACTCGCGGTCATAGCTGTTGCTGTAGAGCGCGAAGCTCGCGGTATTGCCCGCGATCCGCACGAGGAAGAACGACAGGCCGAGCGCGGCCACCGTCATCGTGCCCCGGATCGACAAGCCGGGCTTGGGCCGCAACCCGATCATCGCAATCGCCAGCATGAACGGCGCGAGCCGCATATCGGCATAGGCCGATCCGAACACGATGCGCGGCAGCAGGATGAACACCGCGAGCAGGAACAGCGCCGACAGCAGCAGGTTGCGCGAATATTCGATATTGGGGTCGCGCACGCCCTTGAACAGGATCAGGTAGAGCACGGCGGTCGAGGCGATGTCGAATGCCTGCCAGCGGTCGCGGATCGGCATCGTCAGCCAGCTGATCTTGGCGCGCAGGTTGAACCAGTCGCCGGTCTGGCCCGTCACATCGGCGCCGCTGCGCCACGCGACCATCAACCCGATCGGCAGCGCGAGCGGCAGGCAGCCGATCCCGGCGCGCACCCACGCGCCCGCCCAATGCGCTGCACGCTCGGACCAGCTATCGGCGGTTTCGGGCAAGCGATCATGCTGGCGGATCATCTCCGCTGAAAAGGCCATCACGCCGAGGAAACCCCAGCCAAAGGTGTGGCACACCCACAGCGCACAGCTCAGCGGCAGGAAGATCACCGCGCGCAACGCGAAGCGGTTGTGCCGCGCGAGCCACAGCCACAGCCCGAACATGTTGAGCGCCAGCGCCATCGACAGCGCGAAATTGACGAAGCCGAAATGCAGCGGAAAGCTATACGCCAGCGGCAGCGCGAACAGCGCGGT
>JAIETY010000210.1 GCA_019744885.1 Sphingomonas sp. | reverse complement strand
TTCCTGGTGATTCGCCTGCTCGCGCCGTCGGATTATGGCCTGTTCGCGATGACGCAGGTGATTCTCTTCCTGCTCAACATGCTCAATGGCTATGGTCTGGCGAGCGGCCTGATCCAGGCCAAGGAGGTCAGCGAGCGCCAGATCCGCCAGCTGTTCGGGATGCTCATCCTCGTCAACCTCATGCTGGCGGGCCTACAAGTCGCACTCGCGCCCCTCGCCGCCCTCTATTACCGCCAGCCCCTCGTCGCCGAGATGCTGCGCGTCCAAGCGCTGATCTATCTGGCGACGCCGTTGACCGCGCTCTCCTACGCGCTGCTGTCACGCCAGATGGAGTATCGGCGGCAAGCGCGCGTCAACATCATCGCCTCGATCGCCTGCGCGAGCACCGCGCTCGGCGGCGCGCTGATGGGACTCGGCGTCTGGACGTTGGTGGTGGCGCCAATGGTGCTGTTCGCGGTGCGCATGATCGGGATGACGGTCGCCGCGCGCGCTTATTATTGGCCGAGCTTCGATTTTCGCGGCGCCGGCACGCTCGCGCGCTATGGAGGGGTGATGGCGGTCGGCCAGCTTTTCTGGTTCTTCGAAAGCCAGGCCGACGTCTTCATCGCCGGGCGCCAGTTCAACCCGCACTGGCTCGGCATCTATACCGAGAGCCTGTTCCTCGCGCAGGTGTTCGTGTCGAAGATCGTCCCCCCGCTCAACGAAGTCGCTTTCTCGGCCTATGCCCGGCTTCAGCATGACGAAGGCGCGGTCGGGCGGGCCTTTGCGCGCGGCGTGCGCATCGTGATGGTCGCCGCCCTTCCCTTCTACATCGGCCTGGCCGCAACCGCCGAGCCACTGGTGCTGACCATGCTCGGGCCGAAATGGGTCGAGGGTGTGCCGGTCGTGCGGCTGCTGGCGCTGGCGATGCCGTTCATGACGCTGCACGTGCTGCTGTCGCCCGCCTGCGACGCGATTGGGCGACCCGGGATCAGCGTGCGCAATGGCGCGACCGGCGCCGTGCTGTTGACGGGCGCCTATTTGTTCGGCGTGCAATGGGGGCCGATGGGGCTCGCCTGGTCGTGGCTCGCGGCTTATCCGCTCTACCTCGTCATCAGCCTGTGGCGGTCGCTGCCGGTGATCGGCGTGCGCGCCGACGCGCTGGCGAGTGCGATTTTGCCGCCACTGCTGGCAGCGATGGGCATGGGGTTTGCGGTCGCGGGGCTCGCGCGCCTGCTGCCGCCACTGCCGCCGCCGGTCACGCTGCTGATTCTCGTCGCGGCAGGAGCGTGCGTGTATCTCGGCTGGCTCGCGATTTTTGCGCGCAGCGTCATCGGCGAGCTCAGCGACACTATCCGGCGCCGACCCGCAACTGCCTAAACCGGCTGCCTAAACCGACTGGATATAATCGCGCATCGCGGCGGCATCGGCTTCGATCCGGTCGATCCGGTATTTGACCAGATCGCCGATCGACACAAAGCCAATCGGCGCGCCGGCTTCGACGACCGGCAAGTGGCGGATGCGCCGCCGCGACATCAGCGACAGCGCGCCGAGCACCGAATCATGCAAGCCCACGGTGATCGCTGGCGCGGTCATGGCGCTTGCGACCGAAGCCTCGAGCGCCTCGACCCCGCCATTGTTGAGCGCGTGGATCACATCGCGTTCGGAAAAAATGCCGATCACGGCGTCGCCTTCGACCACCGGGAGCGCCCCGACGCGGCGTTGCGCGAGCGTCGCGGCGGCCTCCATCACGCTTTGGGTCGGCGCAATCGAGATCACCTCGTTGCCCTTGCTCGACAAGATTGCGGCGATCGTCATGTTTCTCTCCTTGGCTCGACCGATGCTCAACGCGGCCCCCGAGTCGTTCAGCCGCTTGAGATTCTCACTTTTCGCCGCCAATGGGAAGCGATGGACGATTTGCCCCCGGGTCTGGACGATCCCGACTATGCCGCCTTTGCCTGGGGCCGGTATCGCGCGATCCTGCGCTGGATGGCGCTCGCGACCTGCGTGGTCGTGGCAGCAGGCGTGCTGCTGCTCGATTATCTTTATGGCCCGCTGTCGTGGATCGCGATTGCGGCGGCGGTCGGTGGCTTCGGCGGCACCGCGATGATGACGGCGGCGCTGATGGGGCTGGTGTTCCTCAGCTCGGGGTCGGGGCATGACGAGCGCGTCAAGGATTTCGACGAGGCTTAGTAAACCGCGCGGATTGTGTAATCGAGCGAGACGCTGCCATTGGCCGGAACAGTCACCGACCAGAAGGGTTTGCCGTCCTTGGTTGTCAGCCGCGCGCTGGGGCTTTCGAGGAGGTAGCTGTCACCACCGGGCTCGATCCGTGCCTCATAGGCAATCGGCCAGCCATTGGCGTTGGTCACCGTCAGACGATAGCGAAGACGCCGCCCGTCGCGCGGCGTGACCGGAATGGGCTTGGTCGCGACATTTACGTTGGGTGACGGCCCCAGCTTGAACTCGACTTGCTCCCCCACGGCCTTGTCGGCGGTCGAGCTCTCGCCGATCAGGATCGGGCGCGGTCCATTGGCCGCGAACACCACGGCGTGCCCCGCCGGGAGCGCTTCGCCGAGGCCGGCGATCGCCTTATTCTGCGCACGCACGAGGAGCTGGGTCTCCGACACATCGCCCTGATAGACACGGCTTTCGTAAATCAGCGCGACGGCGACCTTGGGCTTGGCGAGAAAGCCGACCTGTTTCTGCGCGTTCGAGGCGACGGTGACGGGGCCGTTCAGGCGGTAGAGTTTCAAATCGGCAAGGTCTTCGCGCTTGGCCAGCGATCCGGTGACGACAACGTCCTGTGCCTCCTTACGCATCGCCATCGCCATCATCGGCTCAGGCGCCGGTGGCGGCGGAGGCGGGGCCGACGGATAAGCTTCCACCCCCCGCTCTTCCAACGACGGCGGGACCGGAAAGCAGCGCAATGCCAGCGGCCGCGCGGTCGGCGGCATAGGGTCCTCCGCATCGCGATTGACGCGCCCCGCAATCACCGCCGCGCCGCCACGAAACGAAGTCGGGTCGCTCGACGCGAGTGTGACCCAGGCGAACAGCTCGGCCGAGCGGCGATCGGGCGAGAGCTGCACCACATAATCGGCCTGCCAATCGAACCCGCCCGCGAGATAAGCGAGCGTGATTGTCGCGGTGACGGGCCGGTCGCTCTCGGTCTCGATCGACAGGGTCGGCTTGGCCGACAGCCCCGGCGGCACTTCCGGATAAACGATTGTCTCGTTCAGCCCGGTGCATTTCAGCGCCTCGACTCCGCCGCCGATCGACACCAGCGCGGCGCCATCCGCTGAGGAGCGAATCACCGCTTGCTCCTCAGTCACCTTGCCGGTCGCCTTGTTGGTCCGCCGTACGATCACGCGCCGCCCGAGCGCGCGGTCGTAGAGACTGCGGGGGGAAAGCAGATCGGCATCGAGGTTCTTCTCGCGCACGCCCGTCGGCAGCCCCTCGACGATCGCGGTTTCGGGAAAGATGTTGCCCGCGACGCCTTCGAACCGCACCACCGCGCGCCCTGCGGGGATCGTCACGGTGCGCGTTTCGGTGATCAGCGCGAAGCCCCGCGGGTCGCCACGGTCGATCGCCTGACCGGCCCCGCGCCCCGGCGCGCGATAGACCGACACCGCGACGCTATCCGGCGCCGCCGAGGTGACGACCGTTGGCGTCGGCGTCTGCGCCGCCAGCGGCGCGGTAAGCACGACCGCCAGAATCACGCCCAGCACGCGCGACAGCGCGACGGCCAGCACTGCCGCCACTCCCAG
Source organism: Sphingomonas sp. (assembly GCA_019744885.1). GTDB lineage: Bacteria > Pseudomonadota > Alphaproteobacteria > Sphingomonadales > Sphingomonadaceae > Sphingomonas. Next base: position 9,155 of record JAIETY010000210.1, on the reverse strand, counting down.
CGCCAACGCCAGCGCCGATCCCAGCGACAGCACGACCGACAGCGCCACCGAAAGCATCGGCGCAAAACGGGCGGGGCCAGCGGGGGTCTGATCGCGGCGCACGGCCCGCGCCCTCAGTAACGCGTGTCGAAGCTGACGGTCAGCACCACCGTCCCATTGGCGGGCACCGGCACATGCCACACCCGCTCGTCGAGCGACTTTTGCTCGCCCGGCAGGCTCTCGCTCGGCACGCGCGTGTCACCCCAATAATTGTCGAGGCCCGCCTGCGTCACGTCGACCGTCACCGCCTCAGGCTTGGCATTGGTGATCGTGTAACGCATCGTTGTGCGATAATAGTCGCGCGCGCGCTCGACCGTGACCACCTGTGGCTTCTGCCCGTCGCGCGTGATCCGATAGCGCACCGTGCGATCCCATTCGTCGCTCGCAATCTTCTCGCGCTTGACGATTTCGGGCTTCACTTTGACGTCGAACGCGTCGCCGGTCTTGATCGCCAAGGTCGACCCCATCGGCGTGTGATCGATCGCATTCTCGCCAATGAATTGCGGCTGGCCCTTGGCATCGCGGACATAGACGCGGACCGTGCCCGCCGGCAGTGCGTCGCCGAGGCCACCCTCGCGCGAGCTGGAGAAGCTATAGGCCGTCTCGGCGCTGCTCGGGTCTTCGGACGTCCCCAGCCAGTAATTGCGGAACTGATAGACCTTCTTCGCCGCGACCCCGCCGACCGACAGGAAGCTCACCTGCTTCTGCTGGTTCGCCGCCACCGTGGTGCGGTGACCCAGCGGATAGAGGTAGAAATCGCCGAGCCGCGCGCGGTCCGACGACTCAGTGCCCGGCTTGATCAGGCCGCCGTTCGACCCGCGACCATAGCGCCCCTGCTGGTTCGCACCGCTCGGTTCGCCCGCGACCAGCACGACATCGGCATTGGCGAACCGCGTCTCGCCGCCATTGTTGAGCGTGATCCATCCCTGCATGTCGATCGTGCTTTTGGCTTCGTCATAGAGCGCGACATAATCGGCGCGCCAACTGAGCCCCCCGGTCAGATAGCTGAGCGTCAGCGGGCGGGTGCCGCCACGCTTGCTGTCGAGTGTGATCGACAACGTCGGCCGCGCGCGCAAATTGGGCGGGATCGAATCGAAAATCACCCGCACCGGCAGGCCGTCATCGCGCAGCACCTCGATCCGCTCGCCGATCTTGAGCACGACGCCGCCATTGACCGCGAGTATCTGCGCGCGCTCGCGCGTCTCGGCGCCGGTCGCGGGGTTGGTGCGCAGCAGGGTGACGGTCTGGCCGACCGCCTTTTCGATCAGCGCATTGGGGCTGAGCAGGTCGTAATCGTAATTCTGCTCGACGATGCCGACATCGGCGCCGCTCAGCCGCACCGTTTCAGGGCGGATCTGGCTCGACACATCGGGGAATTCCTGCCGCGACACGCCTGAGGGCAGCGGCAATTGCCGCACGTCCTGCACCAGCGCGACGCCGTTCGAATAGATGGTGATCGCGACATCGCCCTGCGCGCTGCGCTCGCTCGAGGGTCCGGGGGCCGACTCAGGCGCGGATTGGCCGATCGCGGCCGCCGGCAGGATCGTCAACATCATCGCCAGCCCGTGCCGCATGTCTGCTCTCCCGATCATCCCGCCCGCGCCTTCGACCCTAGGCGCGGGCTGGGAGCGGTTCAACCGCAGATCGGCTGTCGGCAGGCTGAACGACGGGTCAGTTGGCGGGCGTGGGCTCGCTCGCCGGGGGACGGCCGCGACGGCGACGCGGCTTGGCGTCTTCGTCACCCTCGACCTGCGCGTCCTCAGTGATCGCCGACAGGCTCAGCGCGGGCGGCAGGCGGTCGATTTCGATTGCGGCGGCCTCGAACGCGGGCGCGGCTTCAACGGGCGCGGCGCGGCGCGGACGGCCCCGACGCGGGCGTTCAGGCTCGGCATCTGTGCTGGTTGCGGCCATCGGCGCGGCCATCGGGTTGGCGTCGGCGCCGTTTGAGCCCTGCTCGACCGGAGCATAGCTACGCGGCGGCAGCGGCTGGCGCGGCTGATCGCCCCCCTGTGCCTGGCCATTGCCATTATAGTCGCGCGGTTCGTTGCGGTTGCGGTTCTGGTCGCGCGGCTGATCGCGATAGCCGTCGCGTTGCGGGCGCTGGTCGCGGCCCCCCTGATCGCGCGCATTCTGGTCACGGTTGTTGTCGCGCGCTTCGCGATAGCCGTCGTTCGGCTCGCGGTTGCCCCCGTCACGACTAGGGTTGTCACGGTTGCCCCCGTCACGGCTACCATTGTCGCGGTTGCCTTGCTCGCGCCCGTCGCGGCGGTTGCCGTTCGCCTGCTGCGCGCGCTCGCCATCGACACGGTCGTCGGCATAGCTTTCGCCGTCGAAGTCTTCCTCGGGCTCTTCGTCGAACGCTTCATTGGCGCCACCGCGACGCTGCTGATTTTCTTCGAAGCGCGAGCGGTTTTCGTTGAGCACGCGGAAATAATGATCCGCGAATTGCAGATAATATTCGGTGTTGACCCGATCGCCCTGCATCTGCGCGTCGCGCGCCAGCGATTTGTATTTTTCGAGCAACTGGGCGGCATTGCCGCGTGCGCGATTGTCGATGCGATTGCCATTATCGGGGCGTCCCGGATTACCACCCGGTGTGCGCTGCCCACCACGACCGCGACGGCGGCCGGCCTGACGATTATTGATCAAGTCCTGTTGTCCTCGTGCCCTGAAATCAAACTCGGCGGTGCTCCAGAATGCGGATGCATGCCCCTCTGCGCCGCGCACCCCGACCATTCGGAGGGCGACGGCGTGTGCCACGGCCACCGGACGACAGCGGCTTCATGACGAAGGATCGGACAACTGCCCATTTCAACGACTTATGTTGAAAATGCGTGTCCCTTCGCAATCAATAGCGAGTGGCGCGCCAATCGCCAAGCGGAATTATGTGACGATTGTCTTGCACGTTATGGCTTAGCGATAACGGCGCGCGGCCGGTTGCCAAGATCACGGCGGAAGTCGGCCTGCATCCCCGCCGCGCGCACCAAGGCCGTGACTGCATCGGTCTGGCTGGCGCCGATCTCGATCACCGCGATGCCGCCGGGCGAGAGCAGGCGCGGGAGATCGGGAATGATCACGCGGTAAGCGTCGAGCCCCTCGGGGCCGCCGAACAGCGCCTCGGCCGGGTCATGGTCGAGCACTTCGCGCGGCAGCGGATCGCTGGTCGCGACATAGGGCGGGTTGGTCAGCACCAGATCGAAGCGCGCATCGATCCCCTGCGCCCACACCCCCGCGACGATCTCGGCGCGGTCGCTCAGCCCCAGCCGCGCGGCATTGCGCAGCGCATAGCCGCGCGCGACGTCCGATTGCTCGACGCCCACGCCGCGCGCCGCTGGCCATTGATCGAGCGCCGCCAGCAGCAGCGTGCCTGGACCGGTGCCGAGATCAAGGATCGTCGCGGGGGCACGGTCGCCGAAATGGGCGACGGCGGCTTCGATCAGCGTTTCGGTATCGGCGCGCGGAATGAACGCGCCGGGCCCGACTTCAAGGTCGATCGTCCAGAAGCCGCGCAGGCCGGTCAGATGCGCGACCGGTTCATGCTGCAAACGACGCGCGACCAGCGCGGCAAAACTATCGGGCACAGGATCGTCGAGATGCACCAGCAACATCCGGTTGCGCGGCACGCCAAGCGCATGCGCCATCAGCAGTTCGGCATCGAGGCGCGGCGATTCAGAGATACGCTTGATCCGGGCGGCGGCTTCAACCAGCGCGACCCGCACGCGCAAGCCAGCGTCAGCTGTCAAGCGACGCCAACCGCTCGGCTTCATCCTCCGAAATCAGCGCGCCGAGCAGCTCGTCCATTTCGCCCTGCAAAATCTCGGGGAGACGGTGCAAGGTCAGGTTGATGCGGTGGTCGGTCACCCGCCCTTGCGGGTAGTTATAGGTGCGGATGCGTTCCGACCGGTCGCCCGATCCGACCATCGACTTGCGCGCGCCCGCCCGTTCGGCGTGCAACCGCTCGCGCTCTGCCTCGTACAGCCGCGTCCGCAGCACCTTCAGCGCCTTGGCCTTGTTCTTGTGCTGCGATTTTTCGTCCTGCTGGATCACCGTCAGCCCGGTCGGGATATGGACGATTCGCACCGCGCTATCGGTAGTGTTGACCGACTGGCCGCCGGGTCCCGACGAGCGATAAATGTCGATCCGCAGGTCCTTGGCTTCGTCGATCTTGACGTCGACTTCCTCGGCCTCGGGCAGCACCGCGACGGTGGCGGCGCTGGTGTGGATGCGCCCGCCGGCTTCGGTCGCGGGCACGCGCTGGACGCGGTGGACGCCGCTTTCGAACTTCAGCCGCGCGAAGACGCCCTTGCCTTCGACCGAGGCAACGACTTCCTTATAGCCGCCCATTTCGGATGGGCTGGCCGAGATCAGCTCGACGCGCCAACCCTGATTATCGGCATAACGCTGGTACATGCGCAGCAAATCGCCCGCAAACAGCGCGGCCTCGTCGCCGCCGGTCCCGGCACGGATTTCGAGCATCGCCGCGCGTTCGTCGGCGGCATCGCGCGGTAGCAGCGCGAGCGCGAGGTGGCGCTCGGCATCGGGCAGCCGCGTCTTCAAATCGGCGATTTCCTCGCGCGCAATGTCGCGGATGTCGGGCTCCTCATCGGCCTCAAGCATATGCGTGAGCACGCTGAGCTCGGCGCGCAGCCGCCGCACTTCATTGGCCGCCTTCACCACTGGCTCCAGCTCGGCATATTCCTTCGACACCGCGACGAAGCGCTCCGACGGCAATTCGCCGGTCGCCATCAACGCCTGAAGTTCATCCCGGCGCGCAGAGATTTGCGCGATGCGCTCGAGGGAGATGGTGGTCATGCGGGAAGGCGCTCTTCGAGCAAAATATCGTACGCCCTTTCCTCCCAATCAGCCTGCGGCTGGTCGAGATGGAGACGAAAATACTTGGACAGTGCGGTTGCGATTTTCGCTTCGACCTCTGCAGGCACGCCGCGAAGCGTTCTTACTTCCAACGTCGCAAGTTCCCGATTGCCCAGATGTCGTGCATCGATGAACAACAAAACTGAATCGTCGCGGCGCCTAGCTCGGTCAAAGCGCTTTTTGTGATTGCCTCGGTAATCGAGTTCCGCCGGGAGACCAGAACGCCGCAAAGCTGCCGCGACCTCCAACGCCAAGCTCTCACCGTCAGCGTGTTGTGGGATAACGGCAATCCGCTCGACATCCTCCGCCGGCTCGGTGATCAGCATCGCCAGCCGCTCGATTCCCGCCGCCCAGCCAACCCCCGGCGTCGGATTACCGCCCAAACTCTCGATCAGCCCGTCGTAACGCCCGCCTGCGAGCACCGTCCCCTGCGCCCCCAGCCGATCGGTCACGAATTCGAACGCGGTATGCCGATAATAGTCGAGCCCGCGCACCAACGTGTCGTTGCGCGTCCACGCGACGCCCGCAGCATCCAGCCCCTTGGTCACGCTTTCGAAAAACGCCCCCGCCTCGCTCGTCAGAAATCCGTCGATCCCCGGCGCGGCATCGGCGATCGGCCGGTCGCGCGGGTCTTTCGAATCGAGAATCCGCAGCGGGTTCTTGTCGAGCCGCGCGAGACTATCCTCGCTCAACGCATCCCGATGCGCCTCGAAATGCGCCACCAACGCCGCCCGCCACGCATCCCTAGTCTCGGCATCGCCGAGCGTGTTGAGCTGGAGCGTCACCCCGTCCGAAATGCCCAGCTCGCGGATCAGCTGGTCGGCGAACACCAGCAGCTCGACATCGGCGGCAGGTTCGGCCGCACCAATCACTTCGGCGTCGATCTGGTGGAACTGGCGGTAGCGCCCCTTTTGCGGGCGTTCGTAGCGAAACACCGGGCCGTGCGCGACGAGCTTCAGCGGCGCATATTGCTGCCACCCCTCGGTCAAAAACGCCCGCGCAATCCCCGCCGTGAATTCGGGCCGCAGCGTAATCGAATCGCCGCCGCGATCCTCGAAGCTATACATTTCCTTCGACACGACATCGGTCGTCTCGCCGAGCGAGCGCGCGAACACGGCGGTCGCCTCGAACACCGGCAATTCAACCCGCTGGAAACAATAGAGCTTGCGCACGCGCTCAAACGCTTCAACGACGCGAGCGAAGCGACGCTGATCCTCTCCGAAAATATCTTGTGTCCCGCGGATGCGGTTCGGCGTGGTGATCCGGCTCATTAAGCGGCGTTCTCTAGGCGAAAATGTCGCAATTTGCCAATGGGCGAAAATGCTCCGAAACGGACACCATCTGCGCCGCTACGGCACGCGTTACCGCTGGGGACTTGTCGATCGCGCGCGCACGGCTAAGCCCACGATATGGCCACCTCCCCCATCACCCAATTGGGTCGGCACATCGCCCCGCCCCGCTTTCTGATCTTCGCGCTGGCGCTGATCGTCGGCCTCGCCGTGCTGATCCCCGCGATCGGCCCCGCGCGCGGCACGCTCGCGGCGTTCGACATCGCCAGCGCGCTGTTTCTCGCGCTGATTGCCCCGCTGCTCTGGAGCAAGACCGATCGCATGCGGGTGCAGGCGCGCAACAACGACGCCAACCGCACTTTGCTGCTGGCGATTACCGGCCTCGTCTCGCTGGTGATCCTCGTCGCGGTGTTCAGCGAGCTGCACGGCAAGCCCAGCCCGACGACGATCGCGCTGGTGGTCGGCACGCTCGCGCTGTCGTGGCTGTTTTCCAACACCATCTACACGCTGCATTACGCCCACCTCTATTATTCCGAGGAAGACGGCGAGGATCGCGGCGGCATCGACTTTCCGGGCGACGCCGAGCCCAATTACTGGGACTTCACCTATTTCAGCTTCACGCTGGGCATGACCTTTCAGACGTCCGATGTGGAAATCAGCCACAGCGCGATCCGCCAGACCGTGATCGGCCACTGCCTCGCCGCCTTCGTCTTCAACATCGGCGTGCTCGCCTTTTCGATCAACGTGCTGGGCAGCAGCGGGGGTTGAGCGCACCCCGCCCGAAGGCCGGGGCTGGACGTTATGCCACCGGCCTGCCTAAACTTGCGCATCTTCCCGCCTGATCGAAAGCCCATCATGATCCGCACGCTGACCTTTGCCGCGATCTTGCTCGCGTCGACTGCCGCTCTCGCCGAAAATTCCAAGCCGCAGCCGGTGCCTTATGTCGACACGATCCCGGCGGCGAAGGACGTGCCCTATCCTGGCACGATGAGCCTCGCGATCGATGCGACCGACCTGCGCCGCGCGATCTTCAAGGTGAAGGAAGTGCTGCCCGTCGCCAAGGCCGGACATATGGTGCTGCTGTTCCCCAAATGGCTGCCCGGCAATCATTCGCCGACCGGCCAGATCGAAAAGCTCGCCGGCCTCAAGATCAGCGCGAACGGCAAGCCAGTGCCGTGGACGCGCGATCCGGTCGACGTATTCGCTTTCCATGTCGAGGTGCCAGCCGGGGCCAAGGCGCTCGACATCGATTTCCAGTTCCTGTCGGCCACTTCCCCCGGCCAGGGCCGCGTGGTGATGACGCCCAACATGCTCAGCCTGCAATGGCAGTCGATGAGCCTCTATCCCGCCGGTTACTTCACCCGCCAGATCCCGGTCGAGGCGACCGTCACCTATCCCGACGGCTGGACGGCGGCGTCGGCGCTGCCGTCGAAGGCGAGCGGCAGCACCTATCGCTACGACCGCACCAATTACGAAGTGCTGGTCGATTCGCCCGTCATCGCGGGGCGTTACTATAAAGCCTTCCCGCTCAGCCCGCGCGTGACGCTCGACGTGGTCGCCGATACGCCTGCCGAACTCGCCGCCAAGCCCGAGCAGATCGACGCGCATAAGGCGCTGGTCGACCAGGCCGTGAAGGCGTTCGGGTCGCAGCATTACGACAATTATCATTTCCTGCTGTCGATCACCGACGAGCTCGGCGGGATCGGCCTCGAGCACCACCGCAGTTCGGAAAATGGCGTGAAGCCGGGCTATTTCACCGATTGGGACTCAAGCACCCCCGCGCGCGACCTGTTGCCGCACGAATTCAGCCACAGCTGGGATGGCAAATTCCGCCGCGGCGCGGACCTGTGGACCCCCGATTACCGCACGCCGATGCGCGATTCGCTGCTGTGGGTCTATGAAGGCCAGACGCAATTCTGGGGCTATGTGCTCGCGGCGCGATCGGGCCTCGTCTCGAAGCAGGATACGCTCGATGCCTATGCGCTGGTGCTCGCAAGCCTCGGCAATACCAAGGGGCGCGACTGGCGACCGATGGTCGACACCACCAACGACCCGACGATGGCGATGCGCCGCCCCAAGGGCTGGTCGAGCTGGCAGCGGAGCGAAGATTATTACAACGAAGGCCTGCTGGTGTGGATGGAAGTCGATGCGATCCTGCGCCGCCAGTCGAACGGCGCCAAATCGCTCGACGATTTCGCAACGGCGTTTTTCGGCATCAACGACGGCGACTGGGGCCAGGTGACCTATACGCTCGACGATGTCGTGGCGACGCTCCACAAGCTGGTGCCGCTCTATGACTGGAAGCAGATGCTGACCCAGCGGCTGACCGAAACCGGCGCGCCTGCACCCTTCGCAGGCTTCATCGCCAATGGCTATCGGCTGGTGTTCACCGACACGCCGACCAACTATTTCAAGCTCAATGAAAAGAACCGCAAATTCACCGATCTCAGCTATTCGGTCGGCGTGATCGTCGGCAAGGATGGCGGGCTGGTGTCGGTGATCTGGGACAGCCCGGCCTTTACCGCGGGCCTCGACAATGGCGACACGATCACGGGCGTCAACGGTTTCGCCTACTCCCCTGAAAAGCTGAAGGAAGCGATCACCGCGGCCAAGGATGGCGCGCCGATCAGCCTGCTCGTCAAGAAGGGTGAGCGGATCGAGACAAGAGTGATCGACTATAAGGGCGGCTTGCGCTATCCGCGCCTCGCCAGGATCGGAACCAGCGAGACCGGGCTCGATCGGCTGCTCACTCCACGATAACAGGAAGTCATTCATGCGCATCGATATGGTGCCGGTCGGCGACGACCCACCCAACAGCCTCAATTGCATCATCGAAGTGCCGGTCGGCGGCGAGCCGGTGAAATATGAATTCGACAAGAAATCGGGCGCGCTGTTCGTCGACCGCATCCTGCACACGCCGATGCGCTATCCGGCGAATTACGGCTTCATCCCGCA
>JAIETY010000017.1 GCA_019744885.1 Sphingomonas sp. | reverse complement strand
GCGGGGTCGGGCAGCGGCGCGGCGACCGGCGCGGAGATGGGCGCGCGGCTCACGGGAAGCGTCGCGGGCGGCTGCGGCGCGCGGTTGCCGCTCTGCTGGCGCGTCTGCACCGGCCAGGGCTTGTCGGCGCGATCGTAACGCAGGTCGTCCCATGCCGGCGGATGGCGTGCCAACGCGGCGAGCACCGCATCGTCGAGCGCGGTGTCGTCCAGGCGGAAATCGGCGATGCGGCCCGCGAAATGGCTGTTGTCCGGCAGCGCCGGAACGGCGGGGGCGATCTCGACGCGCGGATGGCGCGGCGCATTCTCGTCCCAATGCTGGGTCGGCGGCGCGCCGGGGACGGCGGGAAGCGCGATCGCGTCGCTCGCGACCGCCCGCCCGTCGACGATCAGCGTCGCGCGCTGTCCGTCATGGCGCAGCGCGACGAAATGCACGCCGGGCGTGAGCGCGCGCGACGCGACGATCCGCCGGGAGCCGCTGGCGAAGAATAGTCGCCCGGTGGCGTCGATCCCCAGCCGGCGCGCCTCGGGCTGGGCGAGCGTGCCGATCGCGGCGAGCATCGCCTCGCGCCCCGCCGGCCAGCTTCCCGACAGCCAGAGCGACACGGTGAAGGGCGCGTTGGCGCGCAGATAGGCGGCATCGTCCGGCACGACCTGGCCGATGCCGACCCCACCGGCGATGAAGCTCGCGTGGAGCGGTCCGACCCTGGTCTCGGCCGCCGCCGCGCCGGCCCAGCCAAGCAAGGCGGCCGCGAGCAGGACGCGGCGACGGCCGGTCGCTCCGCCGATCGCGATGAAGCGGCCCATCCCCCTCACCACCAGACGGTATAGAGCACGACCAGGATCAAGATGATCACGGCGGCGGCAAGGTTGAAGCCGGCGGTGGTGCGGAAACTGACGCCTTGCATCGTGATCCGGTTGCGCGTGGCGGCGGCGGGCCGCGCGAACGAGACGATCGCCGCCAGGCCAAGCGCCAGGAAGAACACGATCAGCATCCGGTTGAGGAACGGCACCGCGTTCAGCGCGGCGATCCCGCCCCAAGCCGCCGGCCACCAGAAGACAAGGCTCAGCAACACCGAGGCGACCGCGCCGGCAAGTGCCCCCGCCTCGGTCGCGCGCGGCCAGAACAGCCCGAGCAGGAAGATCACGGTGATCCCCGGGGTGATGAAGCCCGAAAACTCCTGGATATACTGAAACGCCTGGTCGAGATTGCCGAGCAACGGCCGCGCCGTCGCCATCGCGAGCAGGATCGCGACGATCGCCGCGATCCGCCCGATCAGCACCAGCCGCGCCTCGCTCGGCACCTGGCGCACCGCCTTGGCGTAGATATCGAGCGTGAAGATGGTGGCGATCGAATTGATCTTGGAGGCGGTGGAGGCGATGATCGCGGCGATCAGCGCCGCGAAGACGAGCCCGAGCAGTCCGGTCGGCAGCAGCGCCATCATCGTCGGATAGGCCTGATCGGGCTTGGTCAGCGCCGGCGCGAGCACCACCGCGGCGATACCGGGCAGCACGATGATCACCGGCATCAACAGCTTCAGGAACCCGGCGAAGATCACCCCCTTCTGCGCCTCGGCCAGGCTGCGCGCGGCGAGCGCGCGCTGGATGATATACTGGTTGAATCCCCAATAGCTGAGATTGGCGATCCACATGCCGCCAACCAGCACGCCGATGCCCGGCAATTCCCTGTAATGCGGGTTTGTGGGGGAAAGGATCATGTCGAAGTGATCGGGCACGCGCCGGGTGAGCGCGATGAACCCCGCGACGACGCCCGCGCCCCCACCGATCTTCGATAGCGTCAGATACGCGATCACCAGCCCGCCGAGCACCAGCAGCGTCACCTGCACGATGTCGGTGAGCGCGACCGCCTTCAGCCCGCCGCGCAACTGATAAAGCAGCGCGAAGGCGCCGAGCGCGATCAGCGCGACGTCCTGGTTCACCCCCGCCACCTGCGTCACCGCGATCGACCCCAGCCAGATGATCGAGGTGAGATTGACGAAGATGTAGAGCACCAGCCAGAACACCGCCATCACCGTGCGGATGGTGGGGCCGAAGCGCTGTTCGAGGAACTGCGGCATCGTATAGATTTCGTTGCGCAGGAAGATCGGCAGGAAGAATTTGCCGACGATCAGCAGCGTTGCCGCCGCCATCCATTCATAGGAAGCGATCGCGAGCCCGATCGCATAACCCGATCCCGACATGCCGACGATCTGTTCGGCGGAGATATTGGCCGCGATCAGCGAGGCGCCGATCGCCCACCAGGGCAGGTTCTTCGACGCGAGGAAATAATCGGTGCTGTTCTTCGCGTGCCCGCCCTTGTCACGCGACACCCACTGCGCGAGCGCGAAGATGCCGATCGCATAGGCAATCACCACGATCAGATCGATTGTCGACAGGCGCACCCGCATCCCTCCATCGCGGCGCCGATCTTCAGGGACGCCCAAGCATAGGAATTATATGATTTATCCTTTGTGTCCACCCATCTTGCGAACGGCCGCGCGGCGAGCCCTTCACTTCGCGGCGTGACGCGCCCGCTCGGCTCGGGGCGGCGGGGCTTCCATGTCGATCGGCAGGATCGCGCCATCGGCGGCATAGCGAAGCGGGGCGATCGCGACCCGGCGCGCGTCGCTGTAAGGCCCCTCGCCGGTTTCACCCTCCCAGCGGTGATAGACGATCCACCAGCGCCCGGTCGTCGGGTCGTGGACAAACGAATGGTGGCCCGGCCCCCTGTAGCGCGCGTCGCTCGACAGGATCATGCCGCCGTCGCGCCACGGCCCGGTGGGTGCGCGCGCGGTGACGTAACGGACGCGGTAGCTCGCGTCGTTCCAACGCCCCTCGCTATAGGAAAGATAGTAGAGCCCATGGCGGCGGTGGACGAACGCGCCCTCGGTGAAGCCCGGCGGCTGATCGACCGCGATTTCGTGATCGATCGTCACCATGTCGGCGCCAAGCTGGAACACGCGCAGCCGCGCCCCCGCGCTGCCCCCGGCATAGAGCAGCCAGCGGTGGCGGGGGATGTCGTGGAACACCATGGGGTCGATCGCCTCGAAGCCATCGCCGCCCATCAGCAGCGGCCGCCCGCTGTCGCGGCATGGTCCGGCGGGGGTCCGGCACCGCGCGACACCGATCCGGCTGGGCGTGGGGTTTTGCGGCCCCAGCGCGTAATAGAGGAAATAGCCGCCCCTCGCCGCCACCATGTCGGGCGCCCAAAGATAATGCACCGGCGCGCCATCGCCGCGCCAGCCGATATCGCGCAGGCGGAGCAGCGGCGTGTGCCGGTGCCAATTGACGAGATCGCGCGACGACCAGGCGCGGAGCGTTCCGCCCGCGCCGGTCGGATAAATCCAGAAACGTCCGGCGAAGCGATTGGCATCTGGGTCGGCGCCGGTGAACAAGCTGGTCGGCGGCTTCGACGCGGCGGCAAGCGTGAGCGCGGCGATCAGCAACGCGCCGCGCGCGGCCTTCACTCCGCCGCCACGGCGGGCATCGGCGGCACCACGCCCTTGGGCGCCGCAGTCAGCCGACGGATCAGCATCACCTCGGCTGGGCGATAGGGCGTGCCATCGGCGCGCAGCACCTCGTGGAACCAGACGGCCGGCTGGTCGAACGTATAGGGCTTTTTCCAGCTGTCCCACGGCAGCCGGGTCTGGGTGCGACCATCGACAAAGCCCCAGTTGATCATCGCGATGTTAAGCCGCTTGCCGATCGGCAGCGAACCGTCAAAGGTCGATCCCGCGCCGCGCGCCATATATTCGGTGCAGAGCACGGGCCGGCCATAGCTCAGCATCTGCCGCGCGCGCCGCTCGAAGATTTCGGGCCAGCTATAATCGTGGAAGCTGATGACATCCGATCGCGTGACCTGGATTCGCTCGATCGCGTCGAGCGTCTCCATCCGGTCCCAATGGTCGCCGATCCACACGCCACTGGTCAGCGGCTGAGTGGGATCGGCGGCCTCGGCCCAATCGAACACCTGATCGAGCAGACGGGCGACATATTTGTTCTTGTCGGGCGTGGGCGCGTAATTGCCGCCGCCGCCATTATTGGGCTCATTCCACACGTCCCAGGCGAAGATGCGATCGTCACGCGCGAAGCTGCCGACGATGTCTTTCACATAGGCTTCGAGCTTGGGATATTGGCGCGCATCGGCCAATCGCGCCGCGCCGGGCGCCTGCACCCAGCCCGAATTATGCACGCCGGGAATCGGCGGATGCTGCGGCCCGAGCTGCGGGTTCGGGTCCCAGCAACTGTCGAACAGCACGAAGACCGGCTTGATATCGTGCCGCGCGGCGATCGCGAGAAAAGCCTCGATCCGCTGCTTGAAGCCGGCCGCGTCCTGCTCCCACAGCAGATTGTGGAGGAAGACGCGCATCGTCGTCATCCCCATCGCCTGTGCCCAGCCAAGCTCGCGGTCGATGCGGGCAGGATCGAAGCTCGCGGCCTGCCACATTTCGAGCTGGTTGATCGCGCTCGCCGGTACATAGTTCGATCCGACCCGCCAGGGCTGGCCGGCGTACCAGCGATTGGCCTCGGCCTTGGTCCATTGCGGGCGCGCCGCCGCTGGCGCCGCGGTCAGCGACAGCGCGAGCAGCGCCCCGGCGGCCTGCCGTGACGCCCAGCGCGCCGTGGAGCCGATGGTCATTTGCCCTCCTGCCCGGTCGTCAGCCGGTAGCTCATGATATTGTGATAGGTGTCGCCGGGCCGCAGCACCGCCGATCCGAAGTCGGGGCGATTGGGCGTGTCGGGGAAAATCTGCGGCTCCATCACGAACGCGTCGCCTTCGCGGTAGAGCCGGCGCGCCTTGCCGTGGCTGGTGCCGTCGAGGAAATTGCCCGAGTAGAACTGCAAGCCGGGCTGGTTCGACCATAGCTCGAAGCCGCGGCCCGATAGGGGGTCGCTGGCCCGCGCCATCAGATGCTGGTCCGCCGTCACCCGCCGCCCGATCACCCAATTATGGTCATAACCGCGCGCGAAGCGGATTTGCTCGTCGCGCGCGTCTCGCACCCGCTCCCCGATCGCGCGGGGGGTGCGGAAATCGAACACGGTGCCCGCCACCGGGCGAAATTCCCCGGTCGGGATCGATCCGGCATTGGTCGGCAGATACGTTTCCGCCGGGATCGTCACGATGGTACCCATCGCGCCATTGGCCGATCCTTCGCCCGATAGGTTCCAATAGGCATGGTTCGAGAGGTTGACGATCGTCGCGCGGTCGGTGGTCGCGCGGTAATCGATGGTGAGCGTGTTCGCCTCGTCGAGCGAATAGGTCGCGGTGGCGGTGAGCGTGCCGGGATAGCCCTGGTCGCCGTCACGGCTCACATAACGCAGCGTGACCGAGGCGATCGGGCCGTTGCTCGTCGCGACCACGTCCCACAGCACCTTGTCGAAACCCTGGGTGCCGCCGTGCAACGAATTGGCGCCGTTATTCACCGGCACTCGATGGTCCTGCCCCTGCAACCTGAACCGGCCGCGCGCGATGCGATTGGCGAAGCGACCGACCGTCGCGCCGAAATATTGCGGCTGATCGAGATACTGCCCCAGATTGTCATAACCGAGCAGCACATCCGCCTTGTTCCCCTGCCGGTCGGGCATGACGAGCGACTGGAGCGAGGCGCCATAGGCGATCACCGTTACCGCCACGCCCCGGCTATTGCTGAGCGTCACCGCCGGCACTGGCCGCCCATCGGGCAGCGCGCCGAGGGTGGTGCGCTGTGCCGTGCCTGCCTGGGCACCCCCCGACGCGCCCGCCACACCACCGATCAACGCGGCCGCCATCATCCATTCCCGCATCGCCCATCGCTCCCTTCATCGCCGCTTCCCTCAACCGCGCGGGGGCCACCAAGCCCCCACACGGCCCGAGTTCAGAAGCGCAAACGCGCGCCGATCGAATAGGTGCTGTCGTCGAAGCGGATGTCGTGCGGGTGATTGGGCTCCCCGTAATAGCTGAGATAGGTCTCGCGCGTGACGTTGGTGCCGTCCGCCGTCAGCGTCAGGTTCTTGCTCACATCATAGTTGATGCTGAAATCAAGTCGTCCGTTAGGCCGAACCCGGTTCAGGAAATTATTGCTGCCGACCGGACGAATGTTGATCGAGGACGTGAGATCAAATTCATCGAACGACGACCGATAGGTATATGCCGTTCGAACCGACAAGCCATATTTCTCATACAGCAGCCCGGCGTTGAAATTATGCGGCGACACACCGAACAAGGTTTCGCCGCTCAGCTGATCGGCACCAGTAACCCTGCTGTCGGCATAGGTATAGTTGCCAAATGCCCCCAAGCCCGACAGAACACCCGGCAAAAAATCGAAGAATGCCTGCGCGCTGACCTCCACCCCCTTCAGCTTCGCGCCGGCAAGGTTGCGCGGACGCGAGATCAGATAGGTTATGCCGTTGATGACCTCGGGCTCTGCCGTGGTCACCACGCGGCCGGTGATGTCCTTCTTGTAGAGACCCACCGAGATATAATTGTTGCGGGCGAAATAATATTCTAGTGTCAGATCATATTCGTCGGCTTTTTGCGGCCGCAAATCGGCGTTGCCCGAAGACCCGCCGTTCTGGATGTTGGGGTTGGTCGACAGGGCATAGTTCAGCCCCGGGTTCAGCGATCCGAAATCGGGGCGCGACAACACCTTGGCATAGCTCGCCCGCGCCTGCAGTCCGCCACCGAAGCGCACCCGAAGGCTCGCATTGGGCAGCCAGTCGTCATCGCTGGTCGAGCGCGCGACCGGCGTTGGCACGGCGCGCGTGCCATTGGGATTGCCCGGCGTCGGATCGGGTACGATCACGGTGCCTGTGCCGCGAATGCTGCGATCGGTCTTGGTCCAGCGCACGCCGATCAGGCCATCGGCGACGATCGGCCCGCTGATTTTGACCTGATACTTGCCCTGGATGTAAGCGGCGTAGGTCTTTTCCTCGGCATAGAAGCTGCGTGTGGGATCGAAAGCCGGATCGCCGGTCGGCACCCGGAAGATCGTGCGCAGCTGGTCCTGCACTGTCGGGTTGAGCAGCGCGTCGGTACTCGGCTGGAGCCATGGCGCGCCGCCATAAATGCGCGGCACGCCGGGCACCTGCATCAGGAAATCGGCGGGCAGGCCCTGGCCCGCGAGCGGCAGGATATAGGGGCCGTCATTCGGGTTGTTGGGGTCATCGGGCACGCCGGGGTTCGACACCGCCTGCTGGTATTGCGCGGTGCGCTTGGCGATGCGCCCGCCGATCTGAATGTTCTGGAGGATACCGCCGACATCGTAGCGCGCCGCGAGTTGCGCGGCGTAGAGCTTGCCGACCGAATCGTCGCGCTCGTCATACAGGCCGTTGGTGAAGGTATAGCCATCAGGCTGCCCCAGCGGATTTCCCGGCGCGAAGAAATCCACCGCATTGCCGCGATTGGTGACGATGTCGAGCTGAGGGATGCGCTTGCCGATGTCGATGATGAAAGTGCGCGAGGTGAAGCGCGACCGCTCATAATTGAGATCGAGGTTCACATGCAGCGGCCCATGATCGTAATTCACCCCGCCACCGAAGATGTAATCATCGGTCTTGCCGCGATGCGCCTGGTTGCTGGTGAAGCCGCGGGCGTTGATCGAGGTGAACGACCGCGCGTCGCACAGCCTTTCGGTGGTCCCGTTGGGATCGAAGAACCCCGCGCCGTTCACGCGGTAATCGGCGCAATTGCCATCGACGACCAGATTGGTGATGCGATCGCCGATGAAGGCGTCGTTGATGAGGAACGCCGTCGACCATTTGCTGCGATAACCGGCGTAAAGCCCGTCGGCATAGACGAGCAGATCGGGCGATGGCTGCCACTGAACCGCGAAATTGAGTTCGGACCGGGTTTGGCGGCCGAACTGGTTGAGCCCCCCGGTGCCCGTGGGCATATGCGCGCCGGCGGCGCCCGGCGGGCCGTGGTTGCCCGAGCGCAGCAGGTCGTCGAACGCCACCGGCCGGTTGAAATTCATATCGGCATAGGAACCGCTGACGAGAATGCCGATCTCGCCAATCCCGGTCTGGAACCGATCCGAGACCAAGCCACTGACGGTGGGCGTCGATTGATCGGTGTTGACGGTATAGGTGTTGCGCACCGACACCCCCAAGGTCGCCTTCTTGAAGTCGAACGGGCGGTGCAGCTTCAGGTCGATCAGCCCGGCGACTCCGCCTTCGATCAGATTGGCGCTGTTCGACTTATAGACATCGGCGCCCGCCAGCGCCTCGGCGGGCAGATCCTGGAACGAGAAGCCGCGCCCAGTGCCGCTGAATACCTCGCGGCCGTTGAGCGTGGTCAAGATGTCGCCGAGCCCCCGGATGAGTGGATTGACGATCTCGTTATTGTCACCGACGACCACCTGAACCCCCGGCACGCGCTGGAGCGCGGCGGCGACCGTCGGATCGGGGAATTTGCCGATATCCTGCGCGACGATCGAATCGACCACCTGATCGGCGTTGCGCTTGATATTCGCGGCTTCCGCCAGGCTCTGGCGGATACCGGTGACGGTCACTTCCTCGCCTGCCGCCTGGCCGTTGATCTGATTTTCCTGCGCCTGCGGCGTGTTGTCCGACGGGACGGCGTTGGTCGAGTTGCCCGATTGGCCGCTTCGCGAGGATGAGGGGCCAGCCGGCGCGCCCGAGCGAGGCGTCTGTGCCCGCGCCGGCGCGCCGGCGGTGCCGATGATCAGGGCCGCGGTGGAGCCCAGCAAAAGTTGTTTGCTTGTCATTGATCAATCCTCCCTTGCGCCGCCTTTTTTCTGAGACGGCCGCCAACTCGCGCCACGGATGCGTAACAGTCTTATTTATCGTATTTTTATGCTTATTGCTCTCGATCGACGCTGGCAATAGGCTGAGCAAGAGATTGAGCGGGTTGCCGGGTAGGAAGGCCGTTGAGAAAGCGATCAAAAATCAGCTGTTTGGGTGATTATGGCTGGCGACGCTCCGGTTGCGCCGGGCGCAGGGAAGGAAAGGGTTTGCTTGATGGGGCATTCGCGCCCGTCACCGCGCCGTGAGTCGAGCCGGTGGCGCGGCCATGGTGCGCTGCTGTGCACGGTGCTGCTCGCCGCCACGCCCGCCGGCGCGCCGCGCGGGATCAGCAACCCGCTGCTCGCCTCCGGCCCCGATCCCTGGATCGTCCGTGCCGGCGCGGTTTATTACCACACGCATTCGACGGGTGACGGGCTGGAAATCTGGAAGACGCGCGACCTGGGCGATCTCGCCAATGCCGAGCACCGCGTGGTGTGGCGCCCCTCGCCGCCCGCCGCCAACGGCCAGGCGATCTGGGCGCCGGAGCTGCACCGGATCGGCGGGCACTGGTACATCTATTACAGCGCGGCGGCGAGCGGGCATGACGACGACGCCCATCGCGGCATCTTCGTGCTGGAAAACACCGCGAGCGATCCGCTCGCCGGACGCTGGATCGATCGCGGCAAGCTGTTGACCGCGCATCCCGGGATCGACGGCACGACCTTCGCCTATCGAGGCAGGCGCTATTTCGTCTATTCGCCCTATGTCGGCGCCGACAGCGCTCTGGCGATGGTGGCGATGGCCGATCCGGTGACGCTCACCGGCGCCGAGACGATCATCGCGCGCCCCGAGCATGATTGGGAGCGCCAAGGCGGGCGCCAGATCCTGGAAGGCCCCGCCTTTGTCGAGGGACCGCGCGGAGACCTTTTCCTCAGCTTTTCGGGCAGCGCCTGCTGGTCGGATGGCTATGCGATCGGGCTGTTGCGCGCGGCACCCGGCGCCGATCCCCTGAAGGCGGCATCGTGGCACGAGCATCGCGACCCGGTGCTGGCGACGACGCCCGACAAGGGCATCTTCGCCCCCGGCCATAACAGCTTCTTCACGACGCCCGGCGGCGCGACCTGGACCGCCTATCATGCCAATCCCCGCGCCGGGATGGGCTGTGGCGCCGCGCGCGCGGTACGCATTGCGCGGGTGCGCTGGGACGGCGCGGGGCAACCACGCTTCGACCCGAGCGCCGAGTAAACCCGGCATGGCTACGCTGAAGGGATTTCGCCGGAAGTGCCGGCCTATGTCGCCGTCGCCCGCCGCAGCGGCGACTTGATGGGCGGCGACGCGGCGGAATCCCGCCCCGCCAGCAGCATCGCCGCCAGGATCACGCCACCCCCCAGCCACTGGCCGGTGCTCAGCCGCTCGCCGAGCACCGTCACCCCACCAATCGCGGTGAGCAGCGAGATCAGCGGGAAGGTCGATGCCGCCGCCGCCGCGGTGATGCGCTGCAGCGCGACGTTGAACAGCACCGTGGCGAGCCCGTGCAACAGCACCCCCGCCACCGCGACGCGAGCCACCAGCGCGGGCGCGCGCAGCCAGCGCCAATCGAGCGGCGCGCTGAACGCCAGCAGCACCGCGATCGCGATGAGCGCCGCAACATGTGTTGCCACCGCCATCGTCAGCGGGTCCGCCGTCGTCATCAGCGCGCGCGAGGCGACCGTATCCAGCGCGGCGCATAACATGCCCGCCAGGACGAGAACGATACCAAGCGGGGCGATCATCGCCGCGCCGCTTCCCGCCCCCGCCAACAGCGCGACGCCGGCGCTACTCGCCGCGATCGACAGGCCGACCACCGGGCGCGGGCGCTCGCCGAGCAGCGGCCAGGCGGCGAGCGCGACCAGCCCCGCCTCGGTCGCGAACAACAGCCCGGCGACCCCGGCCGGGATCAGCGCGAGCCCGGCGAAGACCAGCGCATAGCTGACCCCCGGTTGCAGCAGCCCCGGCAGGCCCAGCCGCCAATCCCTTGAAAAACGGGGTAAACGCCTACGGATCACGGCGATCGGCGCGATCACCGCCAGGCTCGCGACGACCTGGACCAGGACGATCGGCAGGGCGGGCGCGTCGCCCAGCACCGGCTTGGTCGCGATGGTCGCCAGCGCGACGCACAGGCACGCGGCGAGCAGGGCGGCGAGATGCCGCCCCCGCCCCTCGCTAAAGTGCCACCGTTTGGGCAGTCCCGTACCGCGCCGCGCCTTCCCCGCGCAGCCGCGCGGCGGCGAAAGCCTCGCCCGCGCTCCACAGGGCAGCGCCGAGCAGCGTCAGATCCTTGATAATGAACCCGCCCAGCGCCGGATCGAGCTTCGGCGTGGTGAACAGGAAGCTGAGCGTCACCACCAGCGCACCCGCCGTCGCGAGGCTGCCATAGCCCGACAGGCGCGGCAGCACGTGGCGCAGCGCGATCAGCACCGCGAACGCGATCTCCAGCACGCCGACGAAGTTGGAGGCGCCCTGCTGCCCCAGCGCCGGGATCGCCCAGAAGAACACCGGGCTGTGGGTGAGCAGCGAGGCGATGCCGGCGGCTTCCTCGGCGGTGAATTTGTAGAGGCCGAAAGCCAGGAAGAAGAACACCAGACTCCAGCGGGCGATCACGCCGCCCAAGCGGCCGAGGCGTTGTTCGATGCTTTGCGACAGGATCATGGCACGTCTCCTTTGTATGCGTGACGCATATATCCGACTCAGAAGTTGAAATCAATGCGCCGCGCATATAAATTGTGGTGATGGACGAAATGCGTGACTTGAACGTCATCGCGGCGCTTGCGCTGGCGCTCGCCGATGCGGTGAACGGCGCCGCCGAGCAGCCCGTGCCCGAGCGTGGACCGGCGGCGGCGGCGCTGATGATGATCGCGCACCTGCCCGGCATCAGCGTCGAGGAACTGCGCACCGGCGTCTCCCTCTCCCACCCCGGCGCGGTGCGGCTGATCGACCGTTTGCAGACGCAAGCGCTGGTGCGGCGCGAGGCCAATCGCGAGGATGCGCGCCGCGTCGCGCTCTATTTGACCGAGACGGGCGCGAGCATGGCGGCGGACATCGCCGCCGGCCGCGCCGCCGCGATGCGCCGCGCGCTGGCCACGCTCGATCCGGCGGAAGCGGCGACGCTCGCCGCGCTCGCCGACAAGATGCTGCGGGCGCTGGTGTCGAGCGACGCCGAGGCGCTGAAAATCTGCCGCCTGTGCGACGAGGGCGCCTGCCGCAACTGCCCGGTGGAGGAAAAGCTCGCGGCCATGGGATAGCGGCACCCCACCCGGCTTAAAGCTGCTTCCAGAACACGATCTTGTCTTCGCCCGCCTGATAGAAGTCGCGGATGCGCGCTTCCTGCGCGAAGTCCTGACCCGCGTAAAAGGCGCGGGTGCCGGCATAATCATCGAGCGACGATGTCTCGACGATCAGCACGCGGTTGCCCTGCGCTTTCAGCCGGTCGATCAGCGCCGCGACGAGCGCTTTGCCGATGCCGCGATTCTGCCGGGCGGGATCGACCGCGATCGCGAGCAGATTCACGGTGCCCTCGGTCATCCGCTCGGGCTCGGCATAAGCGAAGCCGCGCACCGCGTCGCCCTCGGCGATCACCAGCCAATGGTGGGGCGCCTGGCCCGCCAGATAAGGCTCGGCCATGTCGGCCAGCATGGCGGACGGGAACAGGCCCGTCGCGTCGAGGATCGCGGCGATCGCCGGCAGGTCGGCACGATCGAGCGCGCGCACGGTCAGGTTGCTCACGGGTGTTTCCTTCGTCGAGTTGGGGCCACCATAGCCGGATTGCTGGCAAAGTCAGCGCGGTCAGGCATGATGTTTTCAGACGGTCGCGGTCGCCCGGCTCAACCGCGCCACCACCGGCAGCATGTCCAGCGGTTCGGGGCGGCGGGTATAATCGGGATTGACCTCGGCATAGACGATGCGGCCATCGCCACCGATCACGAAGCGGCCAGGCATCGGCAGCGTCCAGCTGTCGTCGCCGTTGAAGGCGGGAAGCTGGTTGCCGAGCGTCTGGTACAGCTCGATCAGATAATCGGGCAGCGCGAAACGCAGGCCGAATTGCGCGGCGACCATGTTGCCGGGGTCGGAGAGGATCGGAAAGTCGAGCGCGTTCTCGCGCACCGACTTGCGGCTGTTGGCGCGGGTCTGGGGCGAGATCGCAACGAGGCTGGCGCCGGCCGCTTGAAATTCAGGCAAGGCGGCCTGAAGCGCCTGCAACTCCATGTTGCAATAGGGGCACCAGACG
>JAIETY010000140.1 GCA_019744885.1 Sphingomonas sp. | reverse complement strand
ACCTCCATCTGCCGTGGAAGCCCTTTGAATCAGCCTATCTGCATATTTTCAAGAGGCTGATTGGGTTTTGACCCTAAACGCGAACGGCTCGGATTAGTGGACAGTGGAAAGTCCGCTAACCGGATATCCCTTGATGCAACGGTCACTGAAACGGCCTTAGCCAAGCGCGAAGCAGCAAAGCAAACCCGAGCAAAAAGCAGCCGATCGCGACCCAACCTGCAATGAACGGCAGGTCGGCGGCGCAATAGTCGAAACAGTATTTCGGTGGAGGCTGAACCCCGAAGAATCTGCTGAAATCTGACCAATTTCTCGTTACGGCAGCATAAATATATGCTCGAAGGATTCCCGCTTGGATGAGCCAGGCGATGGCCGAACCGGCGAAGAGTGAGATTGCAGCTAGCAGTCGCGCGTCTCTACCCACCTGTCCGCTCCTAAACCGCCCTTCTTGTGCGACACTCTACGCGATGCGGATCAAATCACGACCTGACGAATGTCCGCAAGTGCGGCGAAAGCCGACCGGCAGCTTCGTGCTCAGATCCCGCCGCTAGACTCGTAAAGACCGGTGTTCATGCCAAAGCGAGCTAACCCCTAACGAACCGGCCTCAACGCCCCCGCGAGCTGCACCAGCTTCACAAACTCCGCGCGCGAATAATTCGGCCCGTCGCCCGCCAGCGCGCCGATCTGGGCGTAATCATATTTCGCCAGCAGATCGTCGCCGCGCAGCTTTTGCCCGAACGCCGCGACCGCGACCGCAAAGGCCATGTCGCCGCGCGGCGCCGCTGCCGAGCCGATCAGCGACGCAGGCACCGGCCGCTGGAGCAGTTTCGACGTCGCCTCACCCGGCAGCTTGTAGCGCAGCTTGACGAAGGCGAGTTCGGCCGCGTCGGCGCGCACCGGTGTCGGCTTGTTCTCCGCATAGCGCCGGTCGCTCAGCCAGCCCGCCGCGCCCGTCGGCACAATCTCATACAGTGCGGTCACTTGATGCCCCGCACCCATGTCGCCCGCGTCGACCGCGTCATTGGCGAAATCCTGCTCGGCGAGCGCGCGATTCTCATAGCCGATCAGCCGATACTCTTTCACCGCCGCCGGGTTGAATTCGACCTGGACCTTCACGTCCTTGGCGATCGTTACCAGGGTCGCCGACAATTCGTCGTCGAGCACTTTCTGCGCTTCGAGCGCCGAGTCGATGTACGCGTAATTGCCGTTGCCGACGTCGGCGATCTTTTCCATCAGCGCGTCATTATAGTTGCCCGTGCCGAAGCCGAGCGTGGTGAGCGTAATGCCATCCTCGCGCTGCGCCTTCACAAAGGCTTCGAGCGCCTTGGGGTCGCTGATCCCGACGTTGAAATCGCCGTCGGTCGCGAGCAGGATGCGGTTGATGCCCCCTTTCAGGAAATGGCTGCGCGCGGTGCTGTAGGCGAGCTTGAGCCCTGCTTCGCCCGCCGTCGATCCGCCCGCTTCGAGGCAATCGAGCGCGGCCTTCACATCATCGCGATTGCTGGTCGGCGCGAGCACCAGCCCGCTCGCGCCCGCATAAGCGACGATCGACACGGTGTCGCGCGGGGTGAGCTTGTCGGCGAGCAGGGTCAGCGCGCGCTTGACCAGCCCGAGCTTGTTCTCCGACTGCATCGATCCCGACACATCGACAAGGAAGACGAGATTGGCGGCGGGGCGCTGATCGGCGTTGGAGTCATAACCGCGCAGGCCGATCCGCAGCAGCCGCGTGTCGGGATTCCAAGGGGTCCGCGCAACATCGGTGGTGACGCTGAACGGCTCGGCGCGGGTTGCGGGGTTGGGATAGTCGTAGCGGAAATAGTTGATGAATTCCTCGGTCCGCACTGCCTCGGCCGGCGGCGTCTGGCCCTGGTTCAGGAAGCGGCGGGCATTGGCATAGGCGCCCGTGTCGACATCGATCGCGAAAGTGGAGACGGGCGCGGTCGCAACGCTCTGGACGCTCGCGACGGGCTTGCCGTCATAGCGTTCGGTGTTGGCCGGGGTGCCATAGCGCTGGTCGGCGGAGCTCAGCGCGATCGGCGACGGCGCACTCAAGGCCAACGGCGGCGGTGGCGGCGGCGGTGGCGGTGGGGGCGGTGGCGGTGGGGGCGGTGGCGGTACAGCGCTTGGAGCGGATGCCAGACGCTTACCGCGCTGCCCCTTCGCGCCCGTGACCACAACGCTGCCGGAGAGAGCGTTCACGCCGTAGTGCGGTTCGGGCGCGCCGCGATTGCAGCGGACGGCGCTTTCGGTCGGGGGCGCGATCTGGACTTGGGTCGCCTGCGGCGGGGGTGGCGGCGCAGCCGAGATCAACAGGCTGCCGATTGTAACGGCGGCGATCGTTCGGCGCATCGTCTCTCTCCCCAATAGCAATGTAACAACATCACCCCGCCGAGATGAGCGCTCGCTGAACGGCAGCGTCAGCCGCCGATCTTGCCAAAGGCTGCTTCAAACCCCTTGAGGTCGCCTGCCGACAGCAGCTTCGCCTGTTCAACCCAGCGGTCGCGCGCGAGCCGCCCGGCGAGCGGCCCCAGCTGCGCGTCGACCGCCGCCGCGCGTGCGGGGTCGAGCGCGGCGAGATCGGCGACGCTGGTAATGCCCTGCTCGGCGAGCGCGGCCACCGCGCGGGGTCCCAGCCCTTTGACCGTGGTCAGCGGATGAAGATCGGTCGCCCCAGCTTTCCCCGCCGGTGCCGCAACAGCCTCGACCACCGGCACCAGCGGGATCGTCGCAGGTTCGGGCGGCACGTCGACCACTGCCGACGGCTCGGGCGCGGCATCATCATCGGCCTCGGCATCGCGGATCGCCGCTTCGTGGCGTTCGGACTCAGCCACCGCCGCCGCCTTGGCCGCGCGCCGCATCGATCCCCAGATCATCGCGAAAATCGTGATCACTGCGCCGATCGCGATAAGCACCAGCGTGCCGATGTTGAGCCCCATATAATTGATCGCAGCGTTATCCGTCATGTCGCTTGCTCCGTCCGCGCGATTTCCCGCCAGCCGATGTCGGTGCGGTGGAAACCATCGGCATAGTCAATTTTCTCCACGGCGGCATAGGCTTGGGCCTGCGCCGCCGTCACGCTGTCGCCGAGCGCCGTCACCGCGAGCACGCGCCCGCCTGCCGCGACCAGCGCGCCATCGGCAATCCGCGTGCCCGCCTGAAACACGCGCGCGCCCTTTGCCTCGGCAGCGTCGATGCCCGCGATGCGGCCACCTGGCGTCGGTGTGCCCGGATAGCCCTTGGCGGCGACGACCACCGTCAACGCCACGGCGTCGCGAAATGCAGGAGGCGGCATCTCGCCGAGCCGGCCCTCAGCCGTCGCCAGCATCAGGTCGAGCAGGTCGCTATCAAGCCGCAGCATCAGCACCTGGCATTCGGGATCGCCGAAGCGGGCATTATATTCGATCAGCTTCGGCCCCTCGCGCGTCAGCATCAGCCCGGCATAGAGAATGCCCGAAAACGGGATGCCGTCCGCCGCCATCGCCGCCAGCGTCGGCGCGATAATCGAGTCGATGGCCATGCATTCGAGTGTGGGCGTCAGCACCGCCGCCGGACTATAGGCCCCCATGCCCCCGGTGTTCGGCCCGGTGTCGCCATCGCCGACGCGCTTGTGGTCCTGCGCCGAGCCGAACGGGACCAGCGTGGTGCCGTCGGTCAGGATGAACAGGCTCGCTTCCTCGCCTTCCAGAAATTCCTCGATCACGGCACTTCCCGGCCCCGCGAAGATCGCCGCCAGCGCTTCCTCCGCCTCGGCGCGGGTGGCCGCCACCGTCACGCCCTTGCCCGCCGCGAGCCCATCGGCCTTGATCACCACCGGCAGACCAAAGCCGTCGAGCGCAACCAGCCCCTCCGCCCGCGAGTCAACCGACACGAACCGCGCCGTTGGAATCCCCGCACGCGCACACAGCCGCTTGGTGAAGCCTTTCGATCCCTCAAGCTGCGCCGCCGCCGCGCTTGGCCCGAACACCGCGATACCGCCCGCACGCAAGCTGTCGCCAAGTCCGTCGACCAGCGGCGCTTCGGGGCCAATCACCACCAAGGCGATCTCCCGCTCAACGCAAAACGCGATCACCGCAACGTGATCGGCGACATCGAGCGTCACGCATTCGGCGTGCTGGGCTATCCCCGGATTGCCGGGTGCGGCATAGAGCCGCGTCAGCCCCGGCGATTGCGCGAGCTTCCACGCCAGCGCATGCTCGCGACCGCCCGATCCGATCAGCAGGACGTTCATGAATTACCCTTCTTCCGACCCGACTTCGGTCAAGCCCCGGCTGGTAGCCGAGACGCCCCCCGGCGACAACGCCGCGCCGCTGTCGGTGTCCGAACTGTCGCAGGCGCTGAAGCGGATCGTCGAGGGCGAATTCGGCCATGTCCGGCTGCGCGGCGAGATTTCGGGCTATAAGCGCGTCGCTTCGGGCCATGCCTATCTCGCGCTGAAAGACGACAGCGCGGTGATTGACGGGGTGATCTGGAAGGGGTCGTTCGGCGGCATCGCGTTTGTGCCGCAGGACGGGATCGAAGTGATCGCGACCGGCAAGCTGACGACCTATCCCGGTCGGTCGAAATATCAGATCGTGATCGAACGGCTCGAACTGGCGGGCGAAGGCGCGCTGATGGCGCTGCTCGAAAAGCTGAAAGCCCAGCTCGCGGGCGAAGGACTGTTCGATCCGGCGCGCAAGCAAGCGATCCCGTTCCTGCCGCGCACGATCGGCATTGTGACCTCGCCGACCGGGGCGGTGATCCGCGACATCCTCCACCGCCTCGCCGATCGCTTCCCGAGCCATGTCATCGTCTGGCCGGTCGCGGTGCAGGGCGATGGCGCGGCGGCGCAGGTCGCCAAGGCCATCGCCGGGTTCGACGCGCTTCCCGCCGACGGGCCGATCGCGCGCCCCGACCTGATCATCGTCGCGCGTGGCGGCGGCTCGATCGAGGATCTGTGGGCATTTAACGAGGAAGTCGTCGTCCGCGCGATTGCCGCTTGCTCAATCCCGACCATCTCGGCGGTCGGCCATGAGACCGACACGACGCTCGCCGATTATGCCGCCGATCGCCGCGCGCCAACGCCGACCGCCGCCGCCGAATATGCCGTGCCGGTGCGTGCGGACCTGATCGCGACACTCGCCAACCTTGACGCGCGTACCGAGCGCACCGCGCGGCGCTGTCATGAGCGCGGGCGCGAACGGCTGGCGGCGCTCGCCCGCCTGCTGCCCAAGCTCGACGCGCTGCTCGGGCCGCAGCGGCAGAAGGCCGATGATCTTGGTGCGCGCCTCGACCGCGCGCTCGCCGCGCGGATCGCCCGCGCGCGCATGCCGCTCGACCGCGCGAGCGCCGTCCTGCGCCCCGCCATGCTCGACCGCCAGCTCAGCGTCGCGCGCGACCGGCTCGCCCGCACCGAACGGCTGCTGGGCGCCGTCAACCCCGACGGCCTGCTGAAAAAGGGCTATGTCCGCGTCTCGACCCGCAGCGGCACGGTGATCACCAGCGCCGCCGCTGCCCGCGCGGCGGGTACCGTGACCCTCCATTTTGGAGATGGCGTGGTCGATGCGCGGCTTGAGCGCGCAGGCGGCAAGCCCTATGACAAGGGTAAGCCCGACCAGCCGACATTGCTCTAGATTGTTCTGCGCGCGAGCGCTTTTTGTTGGATTTACTCTATGCTTGTCTCGAACAGCGACCGCGCCGCCCGGTTGCATTACATGGCCAATGGCTTTCGCGTGCTGTCGCCCGGTGATCATGTGCTGTGCGCCGTCACCGGCGAGCGGATCGCGCTTGATACGCTGCGCTATTGGAGCGTGGCGCGTCAGGAGGCTTATGTCGATGCGGCATCGGCCATGCAGGCGATGGTCCGCTGATGCGGGGTTTAGCCGGATGAGCACGCGCCGCGCGATGGCCCGCCGGACCACTCGGCTGCGCTTGACGACCGGCGCTGCGATCCTGCTGCTGCAGGGGAGCTGCCTCGCGCCCGCCGCCAGCCCGCCACAGGCCACCGCCCGGCCCTTCACGCCGCGACCGGTGCCGACGCCCCCCAGCAAAGCAACGCCTTGGCGCGCCGATTTCACGCTGGACGGGCCGATGACTCAGGGCGGCGCGATCGTCGGGCGGGCGCCGAGCAACACGACCCAGCTCACCCTCGACGGTGAAGCCATTGCGCTTGCCCCCGACGGTCGCTTCCTGATGGCGTTCGATCGCGACGCCAAGCCGGTCGCGCGACTGGTCGCGACGCTTGCAGACGGTCGCAGCATTGCCCGCGCGCTGACGATCGCGCCGCGCGCATGGGACATTTCGCGGCTGTCGACCCTGCCCAAATATCCGCTGCCCGAGGCGGAGTTCGAACGCGTGCGTCCGGCCGAGCTCGCCCAGATCAGCGCGGCGCGGGCTATCGTCACCGACGCCGCCGGGTGGGACCAGCGCTTTTCCTGGCCTGCGGTCGGCCGCATTTCGACGCTATTCGGGTCGCAACGCATCTATGCCAATGGCGAAGCGGGCAGCTATCATTCGGGCATCGACATTGCCCTGCCGCAGGGCGCGCCGGTGCTGGCGCCCGCCGATGGCGTGGTGATCTTCGCCGCTGATCATCCCTTCACACTGGAGGGCAATTTGCTGATGATCGACCATGGCATGGGGCTCAACAGCGCGTTCCTCCACCTGTCGCGGATCGACGTGCATGTCGGGGAGCATATCCAGCGCGGCGAGATGATCGGCGCGGTCGGCAAAACCGGGCGCGCGACCGGGCCGCACCTCCACTGGAGTCTCAGATGGCGCGACCGGCGGATCGATCCGCTGCTGATGGCAGGGCCAGTGCCTGCCGCGCGCTGAAACGCGCAGGGAGCCTCGCAGTCAGCGGACGCGATAGACTTCGACGAAGCGACCGCCCGAAATGCTCGCCCGGAAGCTCCCCAGCGAGCCCCGGACAATGCGGACTTGCTCGCCCGGATCGGGCGGAAACCGACCAAGCGATTCACCCATCCGCCAGACCGTGCCGTCATCGAGCGTCAAGGCGAACAGCCCCTGCCCAGCGATTGCCGTCCGCGCAATCTTGGCCATGACTTCCTTGATTTCCGGCGCGGCTTCGTCCTCGTCCTTACCGAACAGATTGATGTTGGGCAGCGCGAAGCCGAACAGCCCCCGCTTGGCCTTCTTCACATCAGCGCGGTCGACCACCACGATGTCCTTGCGTTCTTGCGCGGCGGCCAACGCCGCAGTCGCCCGGTCGAAACAGGCAAGGCGGTCGGCTGCTTCGTTGATTGCCCGGCAGGCCGTGATGTCAGTGATCACCCTTGCCGCTGCAAAGTCGCTCGCAGGACCGCGTGCGCGGTCCTGCGCGGACGCCGCGCCAGCCGCCAGCGCCGCGAGAATCGCGACCGCGCATCCTCTTTCCAACGATCCATCCAGCATGCCCGTTCTCCTGATGGATCGCGCATATCGCGTGCCCGCCGACGCTGCAACTCGCGCCGGTGTGTTAATGTGACAACACGCGGTCGGTTATGTTGCAGTTTTGCCACGCCGGACGCCAAAATCGGCCAAAATACGGTTATCGATTGAACGCAAACAGGGGATCGTCTTTATACTGTTTCGCTGTACCGGTCTGACCGGACGATGACCCGATTAATCGTTTGTGGCGCCAGGGTGCCAAAAGGGGGAAGAATGAACTCCGATTTCCGTATGAAACTACTCACCTCGACGCTGTTGATCGGCGCCGTGTCGCTGGCGACACCGTCGCTCGCGCAAACTGCGCCCGCCGACTAGGCCGCCAGTGAAGAAGAGTCAACGGTCGTGGTGACCGGTTCGCGCATCGCGCGCCGTGACCTTGATAGTGCGGCGCCGATCGCGGTCGTGTCGGCGGAAGAATTCAAGCTGAGTGGCACCGTCAACGTCGAGCAGGTTATCAACGTCCTGCCGCAGGTCGTGCCGGGGACCACGTCGTTCTCGAACAACCCGGGCGGCGGCGTGTCAACGCTGAACCTGCGCGGCATCGGCGAAACCCGCACCCTTCTTCTGGTCAACGGCCGCCGCTGGTTGTTCTATGACGCCAGCCAGATTGTCGATCTCAATACCATTCCATCGTTCCTGCTGGAAGGCGTCGATGTCGTTACCGGCGGCGCGTCGGCCGTTTACGGTTCAGATGCCCTGGCGGGCGTCGTCAACTTCCGCCTGCGCAACAACCTCACCGGCTTCGAAGTCGGTTCGCAATATGGCATCACCGGCAGGGGTGATGGCGGTCGTTACGAAGGTTATGTCGCGTTCGGATCGGATATCGCCGAGGGCCGCGGCCACATCACGGCTTACGGCGAATATTTTCGCCGTGATCCGGTCTTCCAGGGTCAGCGCGGTTTCTCAACCTTCACGCAAGCCGACAACGGCGCCGGTGGTTTCACCGCGGGTGGTTCCGCGACGACGCCAGCAGGTCGTTTCTCGACCGGCAATACGGCGACGGTTAATGGCGTTGCCCTCAATCGCGGCGCGGGCACGGCGTTCGCCGGTCTCGGTAGCACTTATGATTCGTCCGCCGGCTCGCTGCGGCCGTATGTCAGCGCGAACGACATCTACAATTTTGCGCCGGTCAACTATCTCCAGGTGCCGCAGGAGCGCTATCTGCTCGGCGCTTATGCCGACTACAAGATCAGCGACAATGTAACGGCCTATACCGAGCTGTCGTTCATCAACAACCGCGTCGACGCGGCGCTCGCGGCAACCCCGGTTACGGGCGCCTTCAACGTCAGCATTGCGGCGGTGTCGCCGTTCCTGTCGGTCGCTGATCGTGCCCAGCTGACGCAGCTCGATGCCAATGAAACCGCGATCAACACGGCGCGGACGGCCGCTGGCCTCGGACCGTTGTTCACGGGCTTGGCGGCGCCCGCCAATGCGGCCGGCGTGGTGCAGTTGAACATCAATCGCCGTACCACTGAAACAGGGCTGCGCGTTAATCAGGACGAGCGCAACGCCTTCCGGGTGTTGGTCGGCGTCAAGGGCGATGTCGGTAATACCGGGCTCAAATATGATGCCTATTACAGCTATGCCCGCACCCGGAATGCCAATGTCCAGCAAGGCAATATCTCACGGCGCGCTTTCCAGGCAGGCCTCGACGGCTCAGCCCCGGCGATCGACATCTTCGGCCCCAACGCGCTGAGCCAGACTTCGGTGAATCAGATTTCCATTCTGGCCCAGAACAACGACATTTCGACGTTGCAGGTCGCCACCGGGACGGTCTCGGGCAATCTGTTCGACTTCGGCCTTGGCGGCGGTCCGATCGGCTTCGCGGTCGGCGGTGAATATCGTTCGGTCTCGGCGCGGTTCATCCCCGATACGGCCTTGTCGTCGGGCGATGTCATCGGCTTCAACGCCGGCAACCCGACCCAGGGCGGCTATAGCGTGAACGAGGTGTTCGGCGAACTGCACATTCCAATTGTTGCCGATCGGCCGTTCATCCACCGGCTCGAAATCAATGGTGCCGGTCGTTATTCGGACTATACGCTCGGGTCGGTCGGCGGCGTGGGTACCTATTCGGTCCAGGCTGAATGGGCGCCCGTTCGCGACATTACGTTCCGCGGCCAGTATCAAAAGGCCGTTCGTGCGCCAAACGTCGGTGAATTGTTCGGTGGTTTGCAGACCGGCTTCCCGGCTGTGACCGATCCGTGCACCACGGCGGCGGCGGCTACTGCTGGCGCGCTGCGCAACACCTGCGTCGCCACGGGCGTCCCTGCTGCCAATATCGGGCAGGGCATCCCCTCCGCGCTGCAGCCCAACACGCAGATCCAGGCGCAGTTCGGCGGCAATCCCAATTTGAACGCCGAAGTGTCGACGTCCTACACGTTCGGCGCGGTGATCCGGCCGACGTTCGTGCCGCGGCTGTCGTTGACGATCGATTATTTCAACATCACCATTGGCAACGCGATTGCGACCGCCGGGGGCGGCGTCGCCAACATCCTGAACTTGTGCTACAATACCTTCCAGGACCCGAACAATGGCTTCTGCCGTCTCATCACGCGCAACCAGTCGACCGGTGCCCTCGATGGGGCCGTCAATTCGAACGGCACCACGGCAGTGGTGTTTGGCGGCGCGGCCAACCTGTCGTCGCTCACGACCTCGGGCGTCGACCTCCAAGTCAACTACAACCAGCCACTTGCCTTCGGCCTGTTTGGCAGCGCGTCGAAGCTCGACTTCCTGTTCAACGGGACCTGGACCAACAACAACACCTTCGTTCCAGTGATTGGGCAAGCGTTTCAATATGATTGTGCGGGCCGTTTCGGCCTTACATGCGGTACACCGCAGTCGAAGTGGAAATGGTCGTCACGCCTTAGCTGGCTCGACGGTCCGCTGACCACCAGTCTGCGCTGGCGGCACCTTTCCGCTGTGCGTGATGACGATGATACGACCGCATACACCATTGAGCGGATCAATGCCTATGATCTCTTCGATCTCACGCTGTCGATGGACGTCAGCAAGAACCTGACGATGACGGCGGGCGTCAACAACATTGGCGATCGCCGGCCGCCGGTCTTGGGTTCGAATGCGGAACAGGCGAATACCTATCCTGGCGTGTACGACGTCCTTGGCCGCGATTTCTTCGTCTCGGCAAGGGTTCGGTTCTAACCAACCGAACCGATACGCAATATGGGCGGCTTGCTTCGGCAAGCCGCCCTTTTTTTTGCTGCCCAACTCCCATCGCGCCGACCGACATCAGCGGGTGAACCGCGCCGCGATCTGCCACCCGATCGGCCCCACCGCCCCGGCGACCACCGGCGAAAGCTGCGCCACGGCACCATGCGCACCCAGCGCCTCGACGCGGGCTACTGCGCCCTGGCGATCCGTCGACGCCGAAATCATTGCGTGCAGCCGCGCCATTTCCGCCTCTGCCCGGCGAAGGATCACCGCGACGGCCGCTGGCGGCTGCGGCCCCGCCAGCGCCTGCCCCAGTGCGATCGGCAAATCCTCGATGACTGACTGGTCTCGATAGGTCTCTCGCGCGCGCGTGATCGCTTGCACCGTCCGGGCATCCTCGGCACCGCCCGCCGCCACAGCCTGCGCAAGCGCGAAAAGCCCCGCATCGGCCATCGCGCGCATTGCCGCGAGCCGACGTCGATTATGCGCGGTCGGGCGACTATCGCTGTGATGACATACGAACGCCAGTGCGGCGCCTGGCGCGAGCACACGTGCCGCCTCGCCAATCGCGCGCTCGGGACAATATTCGATGCCATATTGGCTGGTGACCGCGTCGAACGCGCCGGCGGCAAAGGGCAAGTCGGCCGCATCGACGCCGCCTCGCACCCCCAGCGCAGCTGCGTCCGGGCCGGTATCGGCATAGTCGACGCCAATGATGTCGAGGTCCGGCCGCACCGCGCGCATGGCGCGAATCACCGCCCCATCGCCGGCCGCAATGTCGAGCACGCGCCCGCCCGGCGGCAGAGTTGCGGCAAAATCCCGCCAGATCCCATCAAGCGTAGCATGCACCAGCGGCGGCGCCGTCGCCAGGCAGCCGCGCCCGCGATGTTCGCGCCAATAATCCGCCCAAGCCGCATCGTGCGCCATCAGGCGGTCACGTCGAACGCGACCGTTAGCCGCTCGCCCGCGCCAAACGGGCGGGTGCCGTGGAACATGTAGCTTGGGAACAGCGCGAGACGCCCCGGCTGCGGCTCGATCGACGTAAGCGGCGGCACATCCAGTCCAAGCTCGACCGGCGCGGCGCCAATCTCAAGCCAACCATCGCGGTCGGGGCCAAGGCTCTCAGGCAAGGCGACATAACATGCCGAGCTCAACACCCCCTCGGGATGAATATGGTGGACGTGAAACCCGCCGGCGCGCAGTCGCACCGACCAGCTACCGGCAAAAGCCAAGCGATGGTCGCGGTGGCGCAGCAGCGGGTGAGTCGCATCTGCAGGCGGCATCGCAGCGACATGGCCCGCAACTGCATCACGCAGGCAATCGCGGAGCCGCGCGATGATCGGTTCCTCGCGCGTCAACAGCCGCCCGCGGGTCTGCGTGCCGCCGCGCAGCGACTGCCCGATCGGATGCGCCCGGGTGCGATGCAAGTCGCGCAGCCGCGTCGCCAGCAATGCCAGTTCGTCAGGCGTCAGATCGAGTTCGGTTGCGCCGAACAACCCTGGCTGGCCACACAGCCACGCGTGCCGAGGATCGACCGTGAGCCGCCACGCGAGTGCGAGATGGGCCCATGCCGTGACATTCGCGAGATCGGCGCGGGCGATGGGCTCAAGCAACCCGGCGGCACGCACCGGGTCGCCTCGTCGCAGCATATGTCGCCCAAGCGCCAGCGCACACTGCGGCCCGTCGCCGGCGCGCAAAAACGCGCGATCGGCGCGGTCCAGATCGCCTGCCTCGCTCGCCAGCGTGGCTTCGATCAGCGCAAGTTCGCCATCGGGGGCAAATCGTCCACGCGCCGCGTCCAGCGCGGCAAGCGCGTCGCGCTGCCGGTCGCCGCGGGCAAGGCAGCGCCAATAGGCGAAGTGGAGCGTGCGGTTGTCGGGTTGGCGCGCGACGGCGTCGGCATAGCCGCGCGCGAAATCGTCCGGGTCTGCCGCTTCGGCGCGCATCCGCGCCAAGCTGTCCTGCCCGTCGATCCAGTCGGGATTGCGCGATAGCTGGTCCGCCAGCATTGTCATCCCGGCGGGGTCGCCATTTGCTTCGAGCGCCTCGGCGAGACCGAGCACCAGCGCCGGATCGTCCGGCGCCGCTGCCCGCGCGCGGGCGTAATAGGCCGCCGCCTGCGGATCGCCACGTTCGAGCGCGACGCGCGCGGCGCCGTGGAGGGCAACCGCGCGATCGGGTCCAAGCGCCAGCGCTCGGGCGAAATCCTGCGCGGCTGCGGGCAAATCGCCGCGCTGCCGGTTAGCCGATCCGCGGGCCTCCCACAGCCGGGGATCATGCGGCCACCCCACCAAGAGGCGATCGACATCGGCCAGCGCCGCGTCGACCGCGCCGCGGCGTTGCAGCAGCAGGGCACGATTGTAGCGCGGATCGAACGCCCCCGGATCTACCGCTACCGCCACCTCAAAATGGCGAAGTGCGGTGTCGTCATCGCCGAGCGCTGCGAGCAGATTGGCGTAGTTGTTGTTGATCTGGCCATCGCGCGGTGCAAGGCGCAGCCCGCGGCGAAACGCATCGGCGGCCACATCGAGCCGACCCAGCGATTGCT
>JAIETY010000161.1 GCA_019744885.1 Sphingomonas sp. | reverse complement strand
CGACTCGGGGCGCGGGCGGTGCCGTGGTCGCTGGCGCGGCGGTGGCGTCGGGCGCGAGCGTCCTCGCCGGCGCCGCGCCCTCGGCGGGGAGCGGCAGCGGGGTGGTCGTCAGCGGCGTGACGGCGGCGGACGTGCTCTCTGCCGCTACGTCGGCAGGCGCGGCCGTGGAGTTGGGCGCGGGGATCGGCCGGTCTCCGCCCGGCGCGAGCGTCGCCAATGTTGCGGGCTCTGGTGCGGCGGTGGCCGGCGCGGTGGTGGCCGGCGCCGGGCTCACCGCCGCTGGCGCCGGAGCGCTCGGTGTCGTGCCGGACGCGACCGGGATCGCGGCCGTTATCGCTGGCGCGTCAGGCGCGGGGGCGTGCTTGGCCGCCACGGGCGCGCTTGGGTCGATCGTCGGGCGGCCTGCGATCGGTGCGGTTTGGCTTTCCGATACAGGTTCGTCGGTCCGATCGGGCTTGGGCGCATCGAACGTGGCCGGGTGCGGCACGGCGGACGGGTCGGCCGCTGGCGCGCCGATCGACGCTGGGCTCTTCACCGGACCAGGCTCGGCGAGGGGAGCTGGGCTCGCCTGAGTTGGAGTCGCCGCCGACTGAAGCGGGCGCGGCGACGGTCCGACGCCGGCGCGCACGGGGCGGGTTCGCGTCGCGGTTAGGGCTGGCGGGTCGACGCGCGAGGCCGGCGCGGGATCGATGCGCGGGGGTGCCTTCGGCCCAGACTCCGGCACGGGCACCGCCGTCGATGCCGCCACGGTGGGGACGGTAGCGTCGGATGCGGGATCGTCCCCTTGCCGTTCGTCGGTCTCATCGGCCGCCGGCTTGGTCGGCAGGGCGTCGTCCCGCGCGACGGGCGCCGACACGGTCGCCGTCGTCGTCGGCGCGGGTGCGATAACGTCGCGGGGGACCGCCGCCGCCGGGCGGCGCGCGCTCGCGATCACCTCTGTCGCCCGCTCTTGTCGGGCGGGTAGGGCGATCGGCGCGGGGGTTGGAGCGGCGACCGGCGACGGGGCGTCGGACGATGCGTCAACGGCGGCTGGTCCGTCGGCGCGCGCGGTGAACGGATCGACATAGGCTGCCTGGGCTGGCGGGCCCGGGGGCGTGATCGCGATCACCGTCTCACCCACAGGCGGCGTCGCCGGCGCGCCGGCGGGCGCGGGGGGCGGAGCCGCCTGAGCGGGGTGGGACGGCGCGGTCGGGGGCACCGGCAAAGCGGCGCGCGCTGGTCCGGAGGCGTCCTCCGCCAACGGCGGCGCCGTATTTGGCGCCTCTGTTGCCGCCGGTGCGCTTGACCGTGACGCGCCATTTTCGGCGGGCAGCGGCGGTGACGAGATTGGTGCCGTCGCCGCCGCCGAAGTGGCGCGGCTCCTGTGCGCGGTGACAGGTTCAGCGAGCGGCGCGCTCGGACGCGAAGGGATGGCCTCGACCGACGGCGGTACGGCCGCCGGGTGTGCGGAGACGCTCTCGACGGCGGGCGGTAGCTGCGGCGCTGGAGCTGCCGGCACCGGAGCGGCGGGGGCAGCGACCAACGGGGCAGCGGGAGTCACGGCGGTGGGTTGGCCGGAGGATGTCGTCGGTCCGGCCGCCGCGTTCCGCACGTTAGGGGCGACGGCAAGTGGTTCGGCCGGCGCTGTCGACTTGGCGGGCGCATCGGCGAATTGGGGCGTCGCGCGAGGACGCGGGTTGGGCGCGCCCTCCGCCGGCGCTTCCGGGACGGCGGCGATCGAGCTGGCCGGAACCTCGCGCGCCGGGCGGGCGAGGTCGGGCGCCACGGGAGGATGCGGGCTTGGCGCGCGATGCGCCGGCCGCTCTTCCGCCACGGCGGCGATCGAGCTTGACGGAAGCTCCCGTGCCGGGCGGTCGGGGTCGGGAGCGGTGGCGTGATCGGCGGCTGGGGCGGGGGCGGTCGGCGTGGGGCTCTCGGCCGGCGTTTCAGCCTCGGCTTGGGAGTGGCGCGGGTCGACCACCGCTGCCGGCGCGGCGGTCGTGACCGCAAGCGACGCCACCGTGGCGAGGGTCGCGGGCTCGGCCTTCGCCTCATCCTCGGGCGACGGCTCGGCGGGGTGGCCCTGCGGCGCGTCGCTCTGCGATTCGGCGTTGCGGGCGCGGGCGCGCGTTGGCCGGGGGGTATCCAACGCCTCGCGCGGGCGAAGGGGCGGCGTGGGCGGCGGCGCGGGTAGCGGCGGCGCGGCTTCCGCCTCAGCCTCGCCCGGCGCGGCGACCAGCGCGACGCTCGCCAGCAGCGCCGCCTTGGCGACAAGCGGCGAAGCGATCGTGGCGGGTTGTGGCGCCCAATCGGGGCGAGCGGGCGTACCGGCTTGCGCGGCCACCGGCTCCGTTGCCGGGGTGATAACGGGGGCGGCAAGCGGGGTGGCAAGGATTTGCCGGCTTGCCGGCAAGCTTGCCGGTGAAGTCGCCGGGAGTGCCGCCGGCAGCGCGGTGGAACCTGGATTGCCGGCCACGCCCGCATCGCCCAGCAGCGCCGCGAAGACCTGTGCGTCGCCCCCGGGCGCACCCGTCGACGCGCCCGCCGGCGAGGTCGGGGTGGTGGTGGTGCTGAGCAGGGCGTTGAGGTCGAACATTCGGCAATCCCTTGGGCGCAACTGCCCAGGGGGCGATCAGCAAATCCCGTGCCGTTTGCGGGGGGACTGCGGCAAATCTTCTAGCGCGCGCAATTCCTTGGCGACGGCGAGCGCGCTGCGCTTGTCGATCAGCTTTTCGACCGCGCTCTGGTCCTGCCGCGCCGCTTTGGTGCGCTCCGCGGCCGCCTCGGCGCGCTGCCGTGCCTGCTCGACGCGCGCCCGGGCAGCCTCGGCCGAGGCATGGAGCCGCTCGCGATAGACGGCGGCGGCCTTCAGGCTGAACGCGGCGGCGGTTTCGGGGGCGGGGGCGACATCGGCGGCGAGTGCGGCGATCCGCTCGCGCAGCGTCTGCTCGCTCGCGAGCCGTGCCTGGTGCTGCGCTTCGTCGCGTCGGGCGAGCGTCACCTGCACCTCGCGCACGCGCAGGATGCGATCGAGCGCGCGTTTAGCCATCGCCGAACACCGCGACCAGCTCGCTCACCGCGTCGTCCATCGCCACCACCTCGCCCGGTGGCTGGCGGACATAGTCCAGGATCGCGCCGTGATGCGCGATCGCGGCGTCGATCTCGGGATCGGCGCCGGCGCGGTAGGCGCCCATCAGGATCAGGTCGCGATTTTCCTCATAGGTCGCGAGATGCCCGCGCAGCCGGCGCGCGGCGTTGATATGCGTCTTGCCGACGATATCGGTCATCACCCGGCTGACGGAGGGGCCGATGTCGATCGCGGGGTAAACCGCCCGTTCGGCGAGCGCGCGGCTCAGCACGATGTGCCCGTCCAGGATCGAGCGGGCGCTGTCGACCACGGGATCGTTGCCGTCATCGCCATCCGCCAGCACGGTGTAGATCGCGGTGATCGCCCCGCCGGTCGTCACGTCCACGCCGGCGCGCTCGATCAGATTGGGCAGCATCGCGATCGCCGAGGGCGGATAGCCGCGCGCGGAGGCCGGCTCGCCCAGCGCCAGCCCGATCTCGCGCCCGGCGTGCGCGACGCGGGTAAGCGAGTCCATGATCAGCAGCAC
Source organism: Sphingomonas sp. (assembly GCA_019744885.1). Classification (GTDB taxonomy): domain Bacteria; phylum Pseudomonadota; class Alphaproteobacteria; order Sphingomonadales; family Sphingomonadaceae; genus Sphingomonas. The sequence continues at coordinate 9,649 of JAIETY010000161.1, read as the reverse complement.
ATTCTTGCCCTCGGCGCGGAACGCCTCGGCGATCGCGGTCGCGCGGAGGGCACCGCGGATGCGCAGCACCGGCGAATGGTTGGCGGGCACCGCCACCACCACCGCGCGCTGGCGCGCCTCGCCGGCGACCTTGGTTTCGAGGAAATCGGAGACTTCGCGGCTGCGCTCGCCGATCAGGCCGATCACGATCACGTCGGCCTGGGCGGCGCGGACGATCATCCCCAGCAGCACCGATTTGCCGACGCCCGATCCCGCCATGATGCCGATGCGCTGGCCGCGCCCCACCGTCAGCAGCCCGTTGATCGCGCGCACGCCGACATCCATCGGCTCAAGCACGCGGCCGCGATCGAGCGGCGATTGCAGCTTGCCGGCGAGCGGCCAATGCCCTGCGCCCCGGATCGGTCCCAGCCCGTCGATCGGGCGCCCGGCGCCGTCCACGACGCGACCGAGCAGCGCCGCGCCGACTTCCGCCTCGCCCGGCGGGCCGATCGGGCGCACTGGCGCTTGCGGCAGCAGCGGGGCCGCGCCGCCGCCCAGGTTCATCAGCAGGGTCCTGGCGCCGCGAAAGCCGATCACTTCGGCCTCGATCGCGCCGGTACGGCTTTCGATCGCGCAGACCGTGCCCACCGGCAGCGCGAGCCCGGTCGCCTCCATCAGCAACCCGTCGAACGAGGCTAGCCGGCCGGCGACGACCGGCTTGGGGGAGAAGCCACACCCCTCGATCGCTTCAAGATAATCGGTGGCGAAAGCGGTGCTCATTGCGGCAGCGCGACGCGCTCGATCGCGGTTTCGAGCTGGCCGAGCCAATGGCTGGGGCCGTCCTCGATCAGGGTGGCGGCCGCTTCCAGCACATAATGGCCGCGCGCCACGCTCGCGTCGGCGATCGGGTGGAGCGTCGCGGGGAGATGGGATTTCACCAGCGGCACGTCCTCGGGGTGCAAGCGCAGCACCGCGCTTTCGGCGGCGTCGGCGATCAGCGCGGTCGCGGCCTCGGCGCGGCGGGCGAGCTGTTCGGGGGCGATGCTCACCTCGCCCAGCATCTGGCGGACCAGCGTGAGCACGGTCGCGCGCAACTGCTCGGCAAGCGCGTCACGGTCGATCCGTCCGCCATTTCCGAGCTGCGCGGCGAGACCGTGGAGCAGTGCCAGGTCGCGCTCGCGCTCGGCCTCGGCGAGCGCGCGGGCGTGCGCCACGCCTTCCTCGAACGCGGCGGCGCGGGCGCGTTCGATCGGATCGACAAAGGCATGCGGATCGGCGGAGCGACCGTCCCAGCTGGCGGGTTCCTCCGCCTGCTCGGGCTCGGGCGCCGCCGGGGCGGGCGAGAAATGCTTGGGGCCGACCGGGCGCGGCGAAAAGCTCTTGGGGCCGGCGGCCTTGGCGGCCGGCGCCGCGCTGCCCGCGAGTTGCGCGCGCGCGGCGAGATCGGCGGGGGCGAAGCCGTCGTTCCGCCCGATCGTGGCGGGATTGATCTGGTGGCGGCTGGCGAAGCCGGCGACGAAATCGTCAGACATAATCGTCGTCGCCGCCGCCCATCATGATCGTGCCGTCCTTGGCGAGCGTCCGCGCGACCTGGATCATCGCCTTCTGCGCTTCCAGCACTTCCGACAAACGCATCGGCCCGCGCGATTCCAGCTCGTCGCGGATCTGGTCCGCCGCGCGGCTGGACATGCAGCCCAGGAAGCGGTTGCGCGTCGGCTCGTCCACGCCCTTGAGCGCGCGGACGAGGATGTCGCCGTCGACGTTGCGGATGAGCGTGCCAAGATTCTTGTCGTCGAGATCGAGCAGGTTCTCGAACACGAACATCGCTTCCTCGATCGCGCGCGCGACGTCGCGGTCGATCTTGGCGAGCTTGGGCATCACCCGCTGCTCGGTCGCCTTGCGCGCCGATTGCAGTATCTTGGCCGCCTCGCGCGTGCCGCCGAGCATCAGCCCCGCGCCACCGCCACCGCCGGTGCTGATCCGCTTGGCGAGCATCGCGCGCAGCGCGTCCATCGCCTCGGCGGTGATCGGCCCCAGCTTGGCGATACGGTGGAGCACATCGGGCTGCACCGTGTCGGGCAGCAGTTCGAGCACCTTGGCGCCTACCGCCGGATCGAGATTGGCGATCAGCACCGCGGCGATCTGGGGATGCTCCTTCTCGATCATCTGGGCGATGTCGCCCGCGTCGAGCCAGGCGAGCAGATCGAGCGCGCCCGCGTCCTGCGCGGGGATGATGCGGGTCAGCACGCTTTCGGCCTTCACCGGGCCGAGCGCCTTGTTCATCATCGATTCGATCTTGGGGCGCGGATCGAACCCGATCGTGGTCCGCTCGCGCGCCTTGTCGACGAAATCGTCGAGCACGGTTTCGACCTCGGCCTCGCTCACGTCCGCCACCGCGAACATCGCCTTGCCCAGCTCGCGCACCTCGTCGGGCTCGAGCTTTTGCAGGATCGCGGCGGCTTCTTCCTCGCCCACCAGCATCATCAGCACCGCCGCGCGTTCGACCCCGCTATAGTGGCGCAAATCGCTGGCGGCGGCGGGGTCGCCGGTCTGGATCGCGGCCTCAGCCATTGCTCGCCTCCGCGCGGATCATGTCGCGCACCGCGAGCGCGGCGCGGGTGGGATTGTCGCGGGTGAAGCCGCGCACCATGCTCACCCGCTCGTCATAGCTGCGCGCGTCCTGGAGCATTTCGATCGACACCGGCACGCGCTGGCCGCGCTCGTTCACCAGCTCGGGCGGGGCGGTGGGGTCGAGCGGATCGGGCTCTGCCGCCACCGGCGCGCCGTCCGGGGTGGTGGCGGCGGCGACGGCGGGGAGGGCGCGGGGCGCGTCGTTCTTCTTGGTCAGGCTGCGCACGATCGGGCGGACGCCGACCAGCAGCACCAACAGCGCGATGACGAGCGCGGTGCCGTTGCGCGCGGCGAGCGGCACCCAGCTCGCCTCGTACCAGGGGTGCTTCTCGTCGAGATTGGTGGCGCCGGCGAATTTGCGGGCGATCACCGTTACCTGGTCGTTGCGCGTCTGATCGGCGCCGACGGCGGCGCGCACCAACTGCGTGATCTGCTGGATCTCGACCGGGCTGCGCGGACGGCCGGTTTCGGGATCGCGCAGCAGCACCGCCACCGACAGCCGCTTGATACGGCCGGGCGAGGCGCGGGTGACCGAGATTTCCTTGTTGAGATCATAGGCGCGGGCGAAGGTTTCGGCCTGCTTGGGCGCCTGGCCGGGGATCACGCCCGCGGGCGCGGTGCCGGGGGGCGTCGTGCCCGGGGCAGGGGGTGTTTGGCCGGCCGCCGGTTGCTGCGGGTTGGGCGCGCTGACCGTGCTCGCGGGCGGCGGCGTGTTGGCGAGCGCGCCGGGGATGCCGCCGGGCTGCGCCTCGGGCTTGTCGGCCGACCAATTGCCCTGTTCAGCGCGCAACGCGCCCTGCTTGTCATAGCTTTCGCGGGTCGCCTGGGTCTCGTCCAGATCGACCTCGGCCTGCACTTCGGCCGAGAAATTGCCGGCGCCGACCAAGGGCGTCAGCAACTGCGCCAGTTGCTGGCGATATTTGTCCTCGATGCGGCGCTGGAACTCGATCCGCGCCTGCGCGGCGGCCGAGCCACCTTCCTCGCCCGGCGCGCGGCTGAGCAAAGTGCCCATCTGATCGACGATCGTGACCCCCTCGGGCTTCATCCCCGGCACCGACGAGGCGACGAGGTTGACGATCGAGGACACCTGCGCCTCGCCCAGCGCGCGACCGGGCTGGAGCTTCAGCACCACCGAGGCCGAGGGGCTGGCCTGATCGCGCACGAACACGCTCGCCTCGGGCATCGCCAGATGGACGCGGGCTTCGGCGACCGAATCGAGTTCCTCGATCGAGCGGGCCAGCTCGGTCTCGCGCGCCTGGCGCAGCCGCTCGCCTTCCACCGCGCGGCTCACGCCCATCGGCAACTGGTCGAGGATCGCATAGCCGCCGGGCGCCGCCTTGGGCAGGCCTTGGCTCGCGAGCAGCATCCGGGCACGCGAGAAATCGTCTTCGTTCACCGTCACCGCGCCGGTGCCTTCATCAATGCGGCTGGTGATGTTCGCGGCCTGCAAGGCGCTCGTCACCGCCGCCTTGTCGGCATCGGGCAGCTGCTGGAATAGCGTCTTCTGCGGCGGCGTCGCGAGCGTCATCCAGGCGAGCGCGGCGGCGCCGATCAGTCCGGCGACGATCAGCAGCGGCAGGCTGCGCTTGATCGCGGGCTGGGCGAGCAGCGCGCGCAACTGACCGAGCGGACCGGCGAAGCGGCCGGCGATCGCGGGGGCGACGAGGGGCGCACTGGGCGCCGCGGGGGCGAGTTCGGTGCTCATCTATCTTAGACCGGCATGCTCATGATGTCCTTGTAGGCGGACAGCAATTTGTTGCGGACCTGCAGCGTCGCCTCGAAGCCGACGGCGGCTTCCTGGCGGGCGAGCATCACCTTGGCGATGTCGATGGTTTCGCCGCGTTCATAGGCGCTGCTCGCGGCACCCGCGCGCGCCTGGCCTTCGTTCACCTGTTGCAGCGCGTCCTGCAGCGCGCTGGTGAAGTTCTTGGCTGGCGCCGCCGGCGCCTGGGTCGCGGGCGCGCCGCCCGAGACGGCCTGGTTGGCGCGCGCCAGCGCCTGGTTGCGCTCCAGGATCTGCGCCCGCAGCGCGAGCACGCGGTCGATCCCGCCGCCACCGCCGACACCGGAGACGCTCATGCCGACACCGCCTTGTTCATCGTGATGTCCTCACCCTGGGCGCGCGCCTTGGCGAGCCGGTAGCGCAGCGTGCGTTCGGAAATGCCGAGCCGTCGCGCGGTCTCGAGCCGGTTGCCGCCGCACGCCGCCAACGTTTCGCGGATCGCCTGGAATTCGCTCATCTGAACGATGTTGCTCAGCCGCTCCGGGCCATTGTTGTTGGCGACCGGCATCGCCAGCGGCGCGGGCGCGGGCGCCGCGGTCGGGCGATCGAACAGGATATGCTCGGCGCCGATCGTGTCGCCGGCGGCGAACAGCAGCGCGCGCTGGATCACGTTTTCCAGCTCGCGGACATTGCCCGGCCAGTCATGCACCATCAGCGTCGCGATCGCCTCGGCGTTCGGCCAGGGGATCATCGCGCGGTTGCCGGCATGGCGCAGGATCAGCGTCGCGGCGAGCGCGGGAATGTCCTGCGGGCGCTCGGCGAGCGGCTTGGTGGTGAGCGGGAACACGCTCAGCCGATAATAAAGGTCGGCGCGGAAGCGGCCGGCGGCGACTTCGGCCTGAAGATCGCGGTTGGCGCAGGCGATCACCCGCACATCGACCGGCACCGGAGTCGAGGCGCCGAGCGGGATCACCTCGCGCTCTTGCAGCGCGCGCAGTAGCTTGGCCTGGAGGTTCAGCGGCATCTCGGCGATCTCGTCGAGCAGCAGCGTGCCGCCATCGGCCGCGCGGAAGAAGCCTTCGCCGCCCGACGACGCGCCGGTGAAGGCGCCCTTCTGGTGGCCGAACAGCAACGCCTCAAGCATTGCCTCGGGGAGCGCGGCGCAGTTGATCGCGACGAACGGCTTCGCCGCGCGGGCGCTGTTCATATGGATGGTGCGCGCCAGCACTTCCTTGCCGGTGCCGGTGGGGCCGTTGATCAGCACGGTGATCTCGGCCTGCGCCACCCGCTCGGCGAGCGCGTAGAGCGCCAGGCTCTCGGGATCGGCGGCGGTCGGCATTTCGGGGCCGGCGATCAACGCGCGGGCGAAGGCGTCGCCGATCAGCGCGTCCTCGACGTCGTAGGCGATGCGCGCCGGGTTGCCGTCGTTGAACGGCACCAATTGCCGGCCCTGTTGCCCCAGGATCACGGTGCGCGCCGGGGCCGGGGGCACTTCGCCCTCCGCCACCAGGAACAGATCGCGCGGGGCGGGCTTGGTCGCCTCGAACGAGCCGAGCGCCAGTCCCTGCGCGCGCAGTGCCGAAATCAGCGCATATTTCTGTCGCAGCACCGCCGCGGACGGAAAGATCGAACGCATTATTTCCCCCCTCAGGTGCCACCCTTGTTGCGGCCCCGTGGTAAATCGCTGGTTAATTCCGCCGGCAAAACGGCAAGATTTTTCCGCTGTTGCCGGTTGGACCCACCCCCACTCGTGTCTGGTCCATGCAAGCTCCATGCCCGATGCTTTTCACCAGGGCGTGAGCGAATCTGCTTAATGTCGCGGCCAAGCGGTCGTTCCTGGCTTTGACGGCGCGGCTCTTCCGGTGGGGGGCGGCGGAGACGTCAGGGAAGAAGGAGTACGGGAAATGGCTGTTATCGGGACCAATATCAGCTCGCTGCGCGCTTCGAACGCGGCGACCAAGTCGGACATGATGCTGAAGACCAGCATGGAGCGTCTGTCGACCGGCAAGCGCATCAATTCGGCCAAGGACGACGCCGCCGGCCTCGCCATCGCCGCGTCGATGACCGCGCAGATCAAGGGTATGAACCAGGGCGTGCGCAACGCCAATGACGGCATTTCGATGGCGCAGACCGCGGAAGGCGCGCTCGACGAAGTCGGCAACATGCTGCAGCGGATGCGCGAACTGGCGGTGCAGGCGTCGAACGGCACTTATCAGCAGAGCGACCTCGACAACATCAAGACCGAGCAGGACGCGCTGGCCAAGCAGATCAGCAGCGTGATCTCGAACACCACCTTCAACGGCATCAAGCTGTTCGACGGCACCGGCGGTTCGGGCGGCGACATCACCATCCAGGCGGGCGCGAGCTCGAGCGACTCGATCACGCTGTCGCTGGGCGGCGATCTGTCGGCCAACGGTTCGGGCGGCGTCGGTGCGGTTGCCGGTTCGGGTGGTGTCACCGCGAACGCGTCGCTGCAGGACTATGACGACGCGATCGCGACCGTCGCGACCCGTCGCGCCGATCTCGGTGCCGCGCAGAACCAGCTGCAGAGCCAGGTCAATCAGCTGACTAACAATTCGACCAACCTGTCCGACGCGCGCAGCCGCATCGAGGACGTGGACTTCTCGAGCGAAACCACGGCGCTCGCCAAGGCCCAGATCCTGAGCCAGGCGTCGACCGCGATGCTGGCGCAGGCCAACCAGTCGCAGCAGGGCGTGCTCCAGCTGCTCCGCTAAAGGCTTCGTCCCGGCGCACTCCCCCCATCGGCGTCGGGACGATCCCGCGAGACCCCGGTCGAGCAACACGCTCGGCCGGGGTTTTGTTTTTTCGCGAGCATTCGCCGGCGCGTCATCACCTCGCCAAGCAACGCGGTTTCTTCAGCTTCCCCGGCGCAGGCCGGGGTGCAGCGGCACGCCGCTAGAGCGATTTCGAGGCAAGTGGAATCACCCGCCGGCTCGGAAATTGCGTATAACCAAAAGCCTAGAGCGGCGATCCGATTTTATCGGATCAAAAACCGCTCTAGATGGTGCGCACTGCCGTCGCTCCGGGGATACTGGACCCCGGCCTGCGCCGGGAAAGAAATGATCGTTGCAAAAGCGCGCGCCGGTTGGTCAGGCCCGGTAAGCCCAGGCTGCGGATATGGCACATGATGCGCTAGGTTGAGCGGCTCGGGGTAAGCCCGCGCGCTCGGCCGCGATTAGCGGATATAGTCGAACAGGTTGAGCGAGGTGAGCTTGGCGACGCTCGCTTGGGTCGCCTGCAGGATCGTCATGGTCTTCTGCAGCTCGATGATCGTGCCCTGCACGTCGGTGCCCTGCAGCGTATCGAGATCCGACTGCCGGCTGACCGCGACATCGTCGAGTCGGCCCTTTTCCAGCTCGATCCGCGCGGCGCGCGCGCCGATCGAGCCGCGCACCGCGCTCAACTGATCGCCCGCGCTCTTCAGCACGTCGATCGTCTTGGCCGCGACCTGGGGCACGTTGCTGCCGCTCTCCAGAGCGTCGGCATAAGCGCGGATCGCGCTGAAGATGTCCGTGGTGCCGCCATTGCCGTCGGGCAGGTTGCCGAACACTTTTTCAGCGCTCTCGCTCACCCGCAATTCGACGCCTTCGCCGATCGGGATCGGCGCCGGATCGCCGGTGCCGGCGAAAGTCACATTGCCGCTGGCGTCACGCACCACCGCGGTGTCGCCGCTCGCGGCGCCGAACAGCGGCTGACCGCGACCATCGCGCGCGTTGGCGCTGGTGAACAGATCGTCGATCACGCCGCGCAGCTGGTTGGCGACGACCTTGCGGTCGCTGTCCGACAGCGTGCCCGAATTGCCCTGCAGCGACAGCTCCAGCGCGCGCTGGAAAACCGTGCTGATATTGCCAAGCGTGGTATCGGCCTGATCGAGGATGCCGCCGGCCAGATCGACATTGGCGCTCCACGCCTTGTCGTCGGCGACCGCCTGGTTGAGCCGCTGGACGCGGCGATAGGCGCTGGGATCGTCCGACGGCGCTTGCAGCCGCTTGCCGGTTGACAATTGGGTCTGCAGCGATTGCGCGCGTCCGTTCAGATCGCCGAGCTGCCCGTTGATCCGCTGGTAGAAAAGATTGGTGCTGACCAGCATGTTACACCGACAGCAGCGATTGCAGCGTTTCGCGCGCGACCTGGATCACCCGCGCCGACGCCTGATAGGCCTGCTGGAAACGCAGCAGCTCGACGCCTTCGGTATCGAGGTTGACGCCCGACACCGCGTCGCGCGCATTCACCGCGCCGTCATGGATCGCCCCTTGGGCGTCGGCGACCTGCTGGCGGCCCGAAAGCGTCGCCGCGTTGTCCGACACCAGGCTGGTCGAATCGGCTTCGAACCCGCCGCTCGCGCGCAGGGTTTGCAGCGCGGCGATATTGCTGTTGTCGCGCGCGCCCTTGCCGGGGCCGGCGGCGGCGACGCCGCGCCAGCTGGTGAGCGCGAGCGAGAAGACCGCGGGGTCGCTGGTTTGGGCGAACATCGGCTGGCCGGGATTGCCGTCCAGATCCTCGCCCTGCGCCTGAACTTGGTTGACCCCGGCGACGAAGCCGCTGGCGATGTCGCCGAGCTTGGTGCGCGCGTCGGCGATGCGCTGCGCGCCCTCGACGATACCGGCGAGCGCGCCGCCGCTGGGCGTGACCGCGCTCGGCTGGCCGGCGAGCAGCATCGCGAACGACACGGTGCCCGAGGCGTTGCGAACATAGCTCGCGGTGCCGGCGGTGACGCCCGACACGAGCTTCGCGCCGTTGATCCCGCCCAGCGCCACATCGACGCGGCCGCCGTCATTGTAGGTCACCGCGATGTCGCTGATCGCGCTCAATTCCTCGAGCGCCTTGTCGCGCTGGTCGAGCAGCTGCGCCTGCGAGGTGGTGCCCGGTTGTGCGCGGCCCAGGCCCTCGTTGACCTTGGCGAGGGTGACACCGATGCGGTTGACCTGATCGATCGCGCTCTGCGCGGTCGCGTCGAGATCGACGCTCACCTGATCGAGCGAGCGCGCGGTCGTCTGGAACGCGGTCGCGATGCTGGTGCCGGCTTCCAGATAGCTGGTACGCGCGGGCGACGAGGTCGGGTCGGCGGCGACGCCCTTGGCGGCGTTGAAGAATTCGCTGATGCGCGAGCCGAGCTGGTTGCCGGTCAATGCGTCCTGGATGCGCGATAGCCAGGTGATGCCCGACTGTGTCTTGGCGAGGTCGGCGCCGGTCGAGCGCACCGCGCTGTTGCGCAGATCCTCCGACAGGCGCTGCACGCCGATAACGGCGACGCCGTTGCCCACGGTCGAGCGTTCCTGCGCCAGCGCGCCGTTG
>JAIETY010000077.1 GCA_019744885.1 Sphingomonas sp. | reverse complement strand
CGTCATGACGAACGACCCCCGCGCGGCCCTGCTGGCCCATGCGGCGGCGCGGGGGGAGAGCCTCGCGGCGCTGTCGCGGCTGATCGGGCGCAACGCCGCCTATCTCCAGCAATTCGCGACGCGCGGCTCGCCCAAGCGGCTCGACGAGGGCGACCGGCGCAGGCTCGCGGCTTATCTGGGGGTGGATGAGGTCGAGCTGGGCGGTCCGCCCGCGCTGCCGCCCCCGGTCGCGGTGCCCCGGCTCGATGCGCGCGCGGCGGCGGGGCATGGCGCGCCGGTCGAGGAAGCGCGCGCGCTGGGGCATGAGACGTTCGACGCGGCCACGTTGCGCGCGCTCGGTCTCTCCCCCGGCGCGGCGGCGATCCTGACCGCCGAGGGCGATTCGATGCTGCCGACGATCGCCCCGGGCGACGAGCTGCTGATCGACGCGCGCGACCGCGAGGGCGAAGGGCTGTTCGTGCTGCGTCGCGAGGGCGCTTTACTGGTGAAGCACGTCGTCCGCACCGCACAGGGGTGGCGTCTGTTCAGCGACAACCCCGCCTATCCACCCGTGAGCGCCGCCGGCGCCGAGCGACTGGGGCGGGTGGTGCGGCTTACCCGCCGACTTCGGTAACCGGCGGCGAATGCCGGGCGCCTCATTCGCCAGGAAGGCGCAGCAATCGGCGCGGTCCGGCGCACGAGCGCAGCGACCCGACGGAATTGGGCGACCGTTGCCTAAGTTCAGTCGCGGCCGCGGTCGCGCAGCCAGACGGCCAGCGCAAGCACCACCCCGATCCCCAGCCCGATCAATAATCCCGCGCTCGGCTGGCGCTGCGTCGCGCCGACAAAGGCGCCAAGCGTGGTTGCGACCGCGATCAAAAAGCCACCGGCAAGCGGGGCGCGCTTGGAACTGCCCATATATCTGCCCTGCCATGCCGATCGGGCAATGACCATAGCTGACACGCCATTTACCAAGGCTGATAAAGCGCTGGGGGGAAGTCCGGGGTTATGCCCGCTGCACGATGCAGCCGCTCCACCAGCACGGCGATGCCGCGCCCTACATCCCCGATCGCGCGCTTGTCGAGGAGGCGCTGACGCTGATCGCGCGCCATGGCGCCGAAGCCTGGCGGCACGCCGCGGCGGCGGCGAGCGAGAGCCGCGTCCAGGGCAATATCGTCCGCTTTTGCCGGCTGCGCACGCTTGAGCGATTGATCGCCGCGCTCGCCGACGTGCCACACGCGCGCCACTGATCGTGTCGCTACTACCGGGAAACTTCCATATTTATTGAAATCTAGATCTGTTTACCTTTGCCTAACTCGAAACCGAGTAGCGTCTGCGGGTCTAAAAATCATCGCCGGAGAGCCGCCGTGGCAAGCGCTGCGCAGTTAAAGACGGACGACCGCCGCCAAGCGTTGCGAACCCCCGTGGGCCGGCCTGGCGTCTTGCGGATCGGCAGTGCGCGCGAGTCGATCCTGATCGACGACATCACCCGAGACGGTTGCCGCATCGTGACAGACCGGGACCTCGAGCCCGAGCAACTGGTGACGCTGGGCATCGCCGGCGTCGGCACGGTGGATGCGATCGTCGCTTGGCGCAGCGTGAATGCTTATGGTTGCGCCTTCACCACGACACTGCCCGCCGGTGCGATTACCGCAGCGAACAGCGCCAATGTCGTTGCCCTGGCCAACGATGACACGCCCCCCGCGGCAACCACGGCTTTCGACACCAAATGGCAGCCGCGCCAACGCGCGGTCGCGATCGTCGGCAGCACGGTGCTGCTGTGGAGCGTAGCCATCGCCGCCGCCTGGGGTGTGCTTCACAGCGTCGCCTGACCGCCGCCAGCACGCCCCCACGTCGCGCCGCGTGTCCGGCGGCTTCAGAAGGCGTTGCGGTGCAGCAATACCCCGAAGGTACGGGCGACGATGATCAGGTCGCGCCAGATCGTCCAGTTATCCAGATATTCCAGATCGGATTGGAGTCGGTTGGTCAGATCGGCCTTGCACTGCGTCGCGCCGCGAAAGCCGCGTACCTGCGCGAGCCCGGTGAGTCCCGGCTTGATCGCGTGGCGATGCCAGTAACGTTCGTCGATGTGCCAGAACAGCAGATCCTCGGCGGTTGATCCAAGCGCGTGCGGGCGGGGCCCGACAATGCTCATATCGCCCTTCAAGACGTTGATCAGCTGGGGAATCTCGTCAATGCTGGTGGCGCGGATAATGCGCCCGAACGGGGTAATGCGATCATCGTCGCGACTGGCCGAGCGGTTGCCAAGACTATCGCCGCGCTGCACATACATGCTGCGAAATTTCATCATCTTGAACAGCCGGTTCGAGCGGCCGACTCGGGTCTGAACGAAGAAGACCGGGCCATTATCCTGCAGGCGGACAATCAGCGCGACGACGACCAGCAGCGGCGCCAGGAAGAACAGCGCGCTCCCCGCCACGGCGATGTCGAAGGCGCGCTTCACCAGCCGGTCCTTCAGCCCGAGCGGCCCGCGCGAGATGATCAGGGTCCGCTCGCCACCATGGTGCGCGACGCCGATCGGCTTGATCGCGTCCAGTTCGGGGGCGACGACTTCCCCCTGCACATTCGCCCCCTTTAGCGCCAGCGCCCACGACTGCCGGCGTTCGGCGGAGCAGTAAACGATCACGCGATCGGCATGGGCGATCGCACCGGCGAAGCGATCGAGCGTCGCGGGATCGAGTTGGGTAGGATCGAACGCGTCGAGCGCCAGCGCCTTGCCCAGACGCGGCAAGCGCTGCATCGCTTCGTGTCCCATCGCGCCGATCGGATCTCGGATCACCACGACCTGGTACGGCTCGCCACCAACCAGCGCCGCGGCGTGCCGACCGAACACATAGCGCTGGACGGTGAGAAACAGCAGCGACAGGCCAGTCCCGATGGCGAAGGTGGTGCGCGACCATTCGGCGCTGGCCTTCACGAAGAAGGCGATCAGCACGATCGCGGCCGCCGCCATCCCCAGCGCGTACAGCGCGCGGCCCACCATGCTCCAATGATCCTTGATCAGCGAGGGCGCATAGGCGCGGTTGAACAGCGCGATCACCCAGAAAATCGGCGTAATCATCGCGAGCTGGGCGAGGGCGTTGCCCGAATCATTGTGGAACGGGTTGAGCTGGCTGGCGATCCCAAAGCCGGCGGCGAGTGCCAGCGCGTCGAGCACCAGCATGATCACCACCATGCGCGCGCGCAGGACCGCCTTGGGACGGGCGCGTGCGGGCGCGAATGGCTCCGCGGCTATCGACTGCAAGGCATATGCGTCTTCCATCATTTCCTCGCGATTAAGCCGGCGACCGAAACGACGAAACGACGCTCAGTCCTGTCAGTCGAAATCTTTTCGAGGGGACCCGCCCCAAACCAATCAGTGACTAAGACGCCGTTATGCGGCCGAATCCCGATCGAGCGGATCGCTACCGCACTGCAACATGGTAGCACGTGCCGCGCATTTGACGATACGCTTTGATATGAATTTTCGCGAACACCGTCGCGGGATTGGGACAGGTCGTCGCACGTGTAATCATGCCTCGATCGACTCGGCCGCGTCGAACAGCGCGGGTGGTCGGGCATCGAGCGATGAGCGCGGCTTGGGATCGGGCTGGCGGGCGAGCATGTAGATTTTGGGCGAGTAGCGGCGGATGACGGGCGCCGCCGCCACCGCGCGATAAGCTAGGCGCGGCAATCGCCGATCGGAGGTTACGAACGGCATCACCCCGGCAGCGACGGGTTCCATGCCGAGATAGTCGATATATGCCCGCAGCTGCGCGCTGGTATATTCGTGCTTGTGCCGCCCGGTCGGATCGGCGCGGTATTTCATGTAGATATTCTGCCCCAACAACAATTTGGCGATGTTGCCGATCGAGGCGACATTGGGCACCGTGATGAGCAGCAGCCCGCCCGGGCGCAGCACCCGCCGCGCCTCTTGCGCGAAGCGCTGCGGAAAATGATCGAAATGCTCGAGAATTTCGCAGGCCGTGAGCACGTCCACCGTGTCATCGCCAAAGGGCAGATCTTGCTGCTCGATATCGCGGTGATGAAGCTCGATCGCGCCGTGCCGCGAATAGATGCGCTCGGCGTTCCGCAAGGGATGCTGATCGTACGCGAAATAGACGCCCGAGGCGCGTTGGGCGCCGGCGGCGAGCGCGCGATCCAGCAGATAGAAAGGCGATGCGCCAATATCGACGATATGCGCCCCCGGCACCGCGCCGGCAATCAGATCGAACGTCCAGTCGAGGCGCGGCCGGGCAAGGCGAATATAGTCACCCGCGCCGTCGTACGGGGTCGCTTGGGTGAGTTCGGGATCGAAGAACAGCTTGAAATCGGCGAGCCGCGACGGTGCGGTATCGCGAGTACGGTCCGCTGGCATCGGCACTACTCCCCCATCACGCGGGATCAACAAATTACGGGCATCGGCGGGCGTAAGGAACGGCGAAGCGACCCGCCATGGGCCGCATACCGCAAACGCGCCATCGTTCAACGCTCGGTGAACATCCCCGCCATGCGCCCGGTAAGCGGCGCGATGAGATAGGACCAAGCCGAACGCGGGTGCGTCTTGACCATCACCGAGACGGGCGTGCCGGCGCGCAGCCCGCCCGCGACCCGCGCCAGCCGGGTGATGCGCGCCGCCGCCGCGGGCGAGAGCTTCACGCGGGTTGCATAATAATATTGCCCTGTGCGCGGATCCTCGATGCTGTCGGCCGATACGCGTTCGATCACCCCGTCGACCGGGGCGATGGTCGGACCATGCAGCGTCGCCAGTTGAACGCGCGCGATCTGGCCCTTGGCGATTTCGGCGGCGTCCGCGACCGCGACGCGCGCCTCGACGATCATATCCCGCCGCGTCGGGACGATCTCGAACAAGGTCGCCCCGGCGGGCAGAACGGTGCCGGGTGCGGGCATCTGGTCGGTCGAGACGATCCCGTCGAGCGGGGCACGAACTGTGCTGCGCGCGAGCATCGCGCGCGCCGCTGACCATTGCGGCAGCAGGGGTTGCAGCTCGGCGGTCGCCTGGCGCAGGCGTTCCGCCGCTTCCTCAGCGCGGCTTTGGTCGCTCGCGACGGTTTGCGCCGTGGTTTCGGCGATCTGCGAAGACAAACGGCCCAGATCGGAGGTCGCCGAGCCGATTTCACCCTCGTAATTCGCCGCCGCGCGCTGCAGCGCCAATACCCGGGCGCGGGTGGTAAGGCCGCGCGCGAGCAGTTCCTGTCCGGTCGTCAGTTCCTGGCGAGTGAACTCGGCCTCGGCGCGAGTCGCCTCCAGATGGCGGCGGCTGCCCTGAAGCGCGTAAGATATCTGCGCCGCGCGATCGCGCTGCAGCGCCTGCTGCGATGTCTCCAGTCGGCGTAGCGCGCTCAGCCGCACCTGTTCGACCGCGATCGCCTGTTCGGCGAGCCCTCGGTCGCGCGCCTCGTATCGCGCCAGGATCGCCGCGACCGGCAGCCGCGCAGCCCCGGCGAGCGCCGCCCGCAGCCGATCAATCTCCACCTGCAGCCCGATTACGCGCAGCGCCAGCGCGCGTTCCTGTGCCACCGCTTCCTCGGAGGCGAACTCGACGAGCGGTTGCCCGGCGCGTACCCGGGCGCCATTGCTGGTGAGCACGCGGGTCACCTGCCCGCCGGTGAAGCTCTGCACGCGCTCCCGGCCATCGGCGGCACGAATCACGCCCGGGCTGGAGACGGCCGCGTCCAGCGGGGTCAGCGCCGCCCAGCCGCCGAAAACGAGCAGCATGATGGCCAGTCCAATACCACCGATCAGGATTTCGCGTTGCGGATCGTCAACCCGCCGGCGGCGTGCGCCCGGGAAAAATGAGGCGCGGCCCATGAGGGGCGGCAGGGCGGCGGGGGCGGCGACGGTCACTGGTCGACTCCGGCGGGCTGGAAAGAGATGGGCTGGCCGAAAGTGGCCAGACGAGTGCGGACGGGCGCCACCAAGGGGCCGAAACGCTCGACCTTGCCGGCATCGAGCGCGAGCACCTTGTCGGTGGTCGCCAGAATATCCTCGCTGTGGCTGGCGACGATCACGGTCGCCTGCGCCAGCCGCAATTCGGTGAGCAAGCCCAGGAACCGGCGTTTGGCATCGGCATCGGCATGGGCGGTCGGCTCGTCCAGAATCAGCAGCCGCGGCGCGCCGAACAGCGCCCGCGCGAGCGCGATCGCTTGCGCCTGCCCGGTCGACAGCGCCAGGCCACCGGTGCCGATTTCGGTATCATATCCCTCGGGCAGGCGCAGGATCGCCAGATGCGCGCCGACGCGCTCGGCAGCGGCGACGACGGCGGTATCGACCGCGGCCGGATCGACGCCCAGCAGCGGCGCGAACCGCGCGATGTTTTCCTTCACCGTGCCCTGAAACAGCGTGAACTCCTGCGGCAGATAGCCCACCGCCCGGCCCAGCGCCTCACGATCATATTGGTCGATCGTCGCGCCATCGAGCCGCACCGTGCCCCGCGCGGGATCGATCCCGCCGGCCAGCGCGCGGAGCAGCGTGGACTTGCCCGAACCGCTCGGTCCGCTCACGCCGATCACTTCGCCGGGGGAAACTGCGAAACTCACTTCGGCGATCAGCACGCGACCGCTGTCAGGCGCGGCCACGGTCAACCGCTCGACGCTCATCGCGCCGCTGGGTGCCGGCAGCGTGGTTGGCGCGGGCATGTCGCGCGCGGCGATCATTCCCGCGACCCGCCGGAAGGCCGCGCGTGCCTCAATCACGGCGCGCCAATTGCCCGACAGCTGCTCGACCGGGGCGAGCGCGCGGGCGAGCAGCAGCGTCGCCGCGATCATCGCGCCGGGGGACAGCGCGTGATCGACCACCAGCACCGCAGCGAGCGCGAGCACTGCGGATTGCAGCACCAATCGGGCGAATTTGGCGATTTCAGCCTGGGCACTCGCCGCCAGGCCGGCTTGGGCCTGGGCAAGGGTCGCCGCGCCGCGCCGCCGCAGCAGCATCGTGGTCAGCGCCTGTCCCATGCCGAGCGCGCGGACCTCGCCGATATTCGCCGTCGCGCGGTAGAGCCCGGCGCGGGCGCGTGCCGCGGCAAGACTGGCATGACGGCTGGGAGCAAGCAGCACCCGGTCGCTCGCCCAGGCGAGCGCGATCAGGATCAGCGCAGCCAGCAGCGTGAACGCGCCGAGCCAAGGATGCAGCAGGAACGCCGCCGCGACGTAGATCGGCGTCCAGGGCGCGTCGAACAGCGCCGCCATGATCGAGCCGGCCATCGTCGCGCGGACGGTTTCCAGATCATGCAAGCCGTCGGCGCGATCGACCACGCTCATCTCGGCACGCGTCAGCACGTGGCACAAGAGCTGGGGCGCCAGCAGCCGGTTGGCCCGTTCGCCGGCGCGAATCAGCAGCCGTGCGCGCAGCCATTGAAAGAAGCCGAGCGCGGCATAGGCCGCGACGGTGATGGCGGCGAGCGCGCCCAGCGTCCCCAGCCCGCCGGTCGGCACAACGCGGTCGTAAACCTGCAGCATGAAAATGCTCGGCGTCAGATACAACAGGTTGCTGACCGCGCTGAACAGCGCCGCCGCGGTAAGATGGGGCGCGCATGGGGCAAGCAGCGCGCGGGCGGAGGGAACGGGGCTGTGCGGCATCTGGAGCTTCTCTAAGGCGCGATGATCGCGACCACTTTCGTTTAACGGCAATTGGTTAAGCTGAGCTTTTACATCACGCCGCCGATCGGCCGCATTCGTCCTGGGACAGGGCGATTCGCTCATGCTAGGTATTTTTGCTAAGGGCGCGCGCATGTCCGCGCTCGACCTGGTCGTTCCCCATCATGCGCCCAGCGCGCGCCGCGCCCGCGGCTGGCGCGCGTCGCGGCTGTTCCTCGCGGTTCTGGCGGTCGTGGTGGCCTTGCTGGCCAGCGCCCTCTTCTGGTTGTCGTCATTCGCGCGAACCCAGGTGAACGCGATTGCCGAAGCTTTCGTCCCGGTGCCGCCACCGGCCCGCCCGCTCGCGCTGAGGGCCGAGGATCTCGGCGTCGGTCGGGACAAGCTGCAGGCGCTGTCCCCCGAGCAAGCGGTGCTGCGCAACCGCGCGGTGCCGCTTTGGCAAGGGGCCAACCCCGCCGCGCAGCCGCTGTCGCTGCTCCAGCAAAAGAGCGAGACCTGGGAACGCGCGCTCTCGTGCCTAACCGCCGCGATCTATTATGAAGCCGCGCTCGAACCCGAGCCGGGGCAGCGCGCCGTGGCGCAAGTCGTGCTCAACCGGGTCCGCCACCCGCTCTACCCCAAAACCGTTTGCGACGTCGTCTATCAGGGGCATGAGCGCGCGACCGGTTGCCAATTCTCGTTCACCTGCGATGGCGCGCTCGCCCGCCAGCCCGAGCCGCGGCTTTGGGAACGTGCCCGGCGCATCGCCGCGGCCGCGCTTGCCGGCTCGGTCTATCAACCGGTTGGCCTGGCGACCAATTATCACGCCGACTATGTCGTTCCGATCTGGATGACCGATCTGCTGAAGGTGGCGGTGGTTGGCCGGCACATCTTTTATCGACTGCCCGGCCAATTCGGCGCGCCGGGCGCCTTCGGCCTCGCCTATGCCGGCCATGAGCCCGAGAATCCTGGTCAAGGTGGCGGTCTCGCGATCGCAAGCGAGGCCGTCGAGCCCCCGATTGCCGCGACCGCCGCGCCTGCCGATCGGCCGCTGCTGCCCAACGCTGCCGGGGCGCCGCCGGTCGCCGCACAGCCGGCGGCGTCCGCCAATCGCTGGTTGCTGCCGATGGACGCCACCCCGCCGCCGCCGGGCGCTGTCCCCGCGCCATCGCCGGTCTCCACCGCAACGCCGGCCGCCACCCCACGCGCTGCCGCGCCCTAACGCTCCCGCCTGTCCTACAAGCCGCGATCTTGATAGGAACGTATAGGGAACAATAGGGAGAAATCCGATGCCTTATCCGGTCGTGGTACCCTCGCAATCGGTGCCGCTGTTTGCGCATGCCTTTGGCAACGAGGGCGAGGCGGCGGTCGCCGTCTCGGCCGCCAATCCTCTGCCCACGGCCCCGCCGGGCACCCGCGCCGCCGATGTCGCCCCGCTCGCCGGCGCCGACAACAGCGCGGGCGTGGAGCAGTTCGGCCCTTTCGTGCCGCGCCTGGGACGTGAAGTGGTGCTGACCCTCTCCGGCACCTGGTCCGGCTCGGTCGCCCTGATGCGCTCGGTAGATGGCGGCGCGACGGTGCTGCCTGCAACGCTTGGCGGGACCGCGATCAGCTTCACCGCCAACGTCAACGAAATCGTCTGGGTGGAAACCGAGGCGGCGGCAACGCTCTACCTCAGCATCACGCTCAACGCCGGCGCCGTGACCTATCGGGTGGCGCAATGAGCGCGGGGCTGGCGCTGCAAGCGCGCGGACTAGCGCAGCGGGCATTAACCGGGCTGCGGCCCGCCGTGAACGGCTTCGCGCGCTTCCGCGCCCGGCTCAACAGCGGCCTGTCGGCGTCGCTGTTCATCTGGTCGGACTCGACTGGCAACAGCCGCGACAACACCGGGCGCTGGCCGGCGCGCCTCGCCGCCGATCTTGCCGCTGCCTATCCCACCCACAGCATCGTCATCCGCTACTGGAACACCGGCACGGGCACCGATTGGGACGCGACCCCGGTGCGGATCGCGACCGGCACCACCGGCGCGACCGCGACGCTGTGGGTGTTCGCGGTATCGGGCAGCGTCTTCCAATATGGGATGGGCGCGCGCTGGCCCCGCGCGGTGACCCAGCAAAGCTATGACGGCGCGATCCTGAACCACGGGATCAACTATTTCCCGGGCTACGACATCGCCGGGACGAACGGCGCGATCGCGCGCGGGGCGATGCTGGCCGCAGTCGAGCAATTGCTGGTGGCGCAGCCGGGCCTGCCGATCAGCGCGACGCTGCAAATCCCGAACCGGGACGCCGCCACGCTCGACAACATGCCAGTCTATTGGCGCGCCATCGCCCGCGCGCACGGCATCGGCCTGATCGATGTCTATTCCGCCTATATCGCGCAGAACAAGGCGGCGAACCTCTATGCGGCCGACGGCATCCACCCCAGCGATCCGACCGGCAACGCGCTGTGGGAAAGCATCGTGTGGCAGCATTTTCTGGCCGCCGACGCCAGCCAGGTGCGCCCGCAGATCATCAGCAACCTGCGCCCTTCGGCACCCAATTTGCTGGTCAATGGCGACTTCCGAAGCTGGTCGAGCGCGAGCGGCGCAACCGTTACCGGCGCCATCAGCGGCACCACGCTCACCGTGACGGCGGTGGCATCGGGCGGCCTTACCGTCGGGTCGACGATTTCCGGCACTGGCGTGACGGCAGGTACCCGGATCACCGCGCTCGGCACCGGCACCGGCGGCATCGGCACTTACACGGTGACGCCGTCGCAGACGGCCGCGAGCACGACGCTCACCGCGACCACCGGCGCGCCCGATGGCTGGGGGACGAACAGCGGCGCCTCGATCACCTTCACCCGCGACACGGCGCAGGTGGCCGACCCGACGCTCGGCTACTCGTTGCGGATGATCTGGGGCGGCAGCGGCACCTTCCCGTACATCGAGCAGGCGCTCTCGACGGCGGCGCGGACGGAGGCGATCGCGGCGGGCCGCGTCACGCTCGCGCTGCGCAACCGCGCGGGCGTGGCGGGACCGACATCGGTCGGCACTTTCATGGTGATCGTTACCGCTGGCAGCACCGTCTTCTATTCCAGCCCCACGGGCAGCAGCTACTTCATCACCCGCGACGGCTGGCGCTGGGAGGTGATGCACGGGATTCCGGTCCCGTCGAACACGAGCAACATCCAGGTGCGCCTGTTCGCCGACAACAGCGCCACGCCCGACACCGGCAACCCGGCATGGTGGGATCAGGTGGCGCTGGTGGCCGGCGACGCGCCGTCGAGCGCGCGGTGACCCCTGGCCAAGGGGGGCCGAGCGCCCCCCTCTATTTGCTGTTGCGCCGCAGCTGCTGATCGACCCAACCATAGGTGATCGCCAGCCCATCGCGAAGCGGCTGGCTGGGCGCCCAGCCGAGCCGCTCCTTGATCAGTCGATTGTCCGAGTTCCGCCCGCGCACCCCAAGCGGCCCCGGCTCCTGCAAGGTGCGAAACAGCCATTCAAGCCCCGCATCCTGCATCCAGCGCGGTGCGCGCGGCACATGCTGCGAGAAAAAGTCGAACAGGCCGCCACAGGTCCGAATCCAGGTAAGCCCGGCCAGCAGATCGCGGTTGCGCACCGCGAATGATTCCTGGCGCGGGCTCCCCATCCCAAGCCATAGAACATCGGCGCCCGAAGCGACGATTTCGGCGCAAACATCGGCCTCTTCCGTATGATCGAAATAGCCGTCGCGCGCGCCCACAATCTCCAGGCCGGGGTAGCTCGCCTGCAGCAGGGCCGCCGCCCGCGCCGCGCGATCACCCCGCGCGCCCAGAAAGTAGAAGCGCACCCCCGCGGCTGCCGCCGCCGCACAGGCGTCGTTGATGAAATCGGTGGTCGCGACGCGCTCGGTCAGCGGCCGCCTGCAGAACAAGCGCGACGCAAAGACCAGCGGCATCCCGTCAACGTCGATGATATCGGCCTGATCGAGCAGCGCGCGATAGCTGGGTTGATGATGATAACGGGCAATCGTTGAGCCATTGGCGGCAACGACCAGCTTTGGCTTCAGCAGCAGACCCGCGCGCTTGGCCAAGTTATCCTCGACCATCTGCGCCGCCAACCCCTCGCGCGTCGCGCGCGAGCAGGGGATGCCGCCGATATAGACAATCCGGCTGGGGTCATGATCCATACGGCGATCGACCATATCGACACTCAGCTGCACAGACACTCCCACGTCGCCACTCCACGCTCATCGTCGCACGCTGATGCCGGCTGCCCCGTTGCCAATATGCGCTAAGCTGACGATTTGCCAGCCAGATCAAACCACTGGCCACCATTATCCAGATAATCCGGTTTCCACCTGTTCGTTCCGCCGTCGCCTCGTTTTCCCTTAATCACGGCACGTTAAACTGTCGCTAAGGTAAACCGCCGGCAATGCCCGTTGCCGCACCGGTCGGCTGGCCGACCTATCCGAAACCGCCGCCCACAGTCCCAGCGAATCATTGTGCCGCGCACGACCCTGGCGCCATCCCTGTCCTTGACTCATCTCCCCTGCTCCGGCACTCCCGCGATGGGATGAAGAAATATTGGTCCGTACAATATCTGCGGGCAGTCGCAGCACTTTTGGTTGTAGTTAACCATGCGCAACTACACGCCGTAAACGAACTGCAGTTCTTTTTTGTTCGACTCGGCAGTTTCGGCGTTCTGCTCTTCTTCGTGATTAGCGGCTTCATCATGGTCACCATGACTAGCGAAGGTCGTTTCGATGGCGGTGCGTTTCTACGCCGCCGGATTGAGCGGGTCGTGCCCCTCTATTGGCTCGCCACCGCGTTCGTAGCAATGCTCGCCGTAATCGCCCCGGATTTGTTGAAAAACACCAGCTTTTCGATCGAGGGGCTGGTGAAATCACTGCTCTTCATTCCATATCAGCGTGGCAACGGTGAAATCGTTCCCCTGTTGAAACTTGGATGGACGCTTAATTACGAGATGTTTTTCTATCTGCTGTTCGCCGCTTTCTGCCGCACTGGCGCCGGGTTCCGCGTTGTCATGATCAGCGCCATCTTGGCTATCCTCGCCGTGATTGGCATCTGGATCCCGAAAAGTGCGACGATCCTGTTTTTCTTCACCCGGCCCGTCGCCTTGTCGTTTGCGATCGGGATGGTGGTGGGGCTCGCTTACCAGCGCGGGCTGCTGACCCGCCAGCTTGGCCCGGCGACTGCGCACGCGGTGATCGCGGGCGCGCTGGTGATCGGCCTTGGGTTAACCGCAGCCGGCCTCACCGTGCTGCCAGGAACGCTGTTCGATCCGCGGATCGACCTATGCTTCGCGCTCGCTGCCAGCGCGTTCATCGCCGCCGGCCTGATCGCGGAGCCTACGCTTTACCATTCGCGGCTTGGCCTCGCGCTGGGCGACGCGTCTTATTCAATCTACCTCGTCCACCTCTACGTCGTCGCGCTGCTGATCAAGCTGCTAGCGATGCTCGGGCCGGCGGGGCTCGCGACGCGAATCCCGATCGCGCTCGTCTTTGCTTCGCTGGCCGGGCTTGCGATACACCGGCTCGTCGAGCGGCCGATCATGCGCTTCTTCCAGCGCTGGCGGCAGCGTCTTGATCAGACGGTCGAAGCTGGTACGCACGGGCGGGGTTGATCGGAGGGCGCATTGCACAAGGGGATCATTCTCGCCGGCGGAACGGGAACGCGGCCGTACCCGATAACAAGCGGGGCCTCCAAACAGCTGATGCCAGTATACGACAAGCCGATGATTTATTACCCCTTGTCGGTGTTGATCCTTGCGCGGATCCGGGAGGTGCTCATCATCACCAGGCCGCAGGATGAAGCGGCGTTCCGCGCACTGCTAGGGCCGGGACCCATAAACAGGGTTTCTATGGCGGCGGGAATGTGATTCAGCCTCCCGATTGATCGGGAGTGAGCGTTGTCGAGTGAGTTTTGGTTGAGCGATAAGCAGTGGGAGC
>JAIETY010000060.1 GCA_019744885.1 Sphingomonas sp. | reverse complement strand
TCGACATTGGCGGCATAGCTGTCGAAGATCGCATCATCGATCGCGATATACTGGATCGCCGCGCGCCCACCCGGCTTCAGCACCCGGGCGATTGCGGCAAGGTAAGCGCTCCAATATTCCTGCCCGACCGCTTCGACCATTTCGATGCTGGCAACGGCGTCATAGGTGCCGCGCACATCGCGATAATCGGTCAGCGATACCGTCACCCCCGGCAGGCCGCGTGCTTCGACAAACTGCTGCTGCTCGGCTGACAGGGTGATCGCATCGACCTGGCGCCCTGCCATCGACGCATGCGCCGCAAACGACCCCCAGCCGCAGCCGATCTCCAAAATGCGGTCGCCGGGCACCGTCGCCGTGCGATCGAGGATCGCCGCGAGCTTGCGCTGCTGCGCCGCCTCCAAACTGTCGCCAAAATCTTCATCGAACAGCGCGCTCGAATAGCTCAAAGTCGGATCGAGCCACGCGGCGTAGAAATCATTGCCGAGGTCGTAATGCGCCTCGATATTGCGGCGCGCGCCCGCGCGACTGTTGCGATGCAGCCAGTGGAAGGCGCGCTTGGCCAAGCGCGGGATGCCCCCTGCCCGCCCCGTCTCGCCCAAAGCGCGACGATTGCGCCCGAACAGCTCGAACAGCACCACCGGATCGGGGCTGGTCCATTCACCCTTGGTCCATGCAAGATACCAGCCCGAAGACCCGCCAATCGCGAGCCGCGCCAACGACCGCCAGCTGCGCAGATCGACCTGCGCGATCGGTCCCGGCAACCGCCCGCCCAGCAACCGCGTGCGGCCATCGGGCTGGCGCAGTTCGATCGCCCCTTCGGCAAGGCCAGCGTCGATCTTGTCAAGCAGACGCGTAAACATCGGCTCAAACAACCCGAGCAACCCGGGTCGGGCTGGCACGGTCGCGGGAATCGAAGCATTCATGGTCGGTTCCCCGTTACGCCGGCCAGCCGCCCTTAGCCGATTTTCTTCACCGCTTCCAAGGCGCGCGCGCGCGCGTCCTTGTGACCGATCAGCTTGGGCGGATAGCTGCGCGGGCGCCGCCCAAATTCGTCGGGATCATGCAGCGCAGGCTCGGGCATATCGCGCAGTTCGGGCACCCATTGGCGGATATAGGCACCGGCATCGAATTTCTCCGACTGGCTGAGCGGCGCCATGATCCGCACGAACATGTTCGAATCGACGCCCGTCCCCGCGTTCCACTGCCAATTGACCGCGTTCGATCCGTAATCGGCATCGACCAAAGTATCCCAAAACCATTGCTCGCCGCGCCGCCAGTCGATCAGCAAATGCTTGATCAGGAAGGATGCGACAATCATCCGCACGCGGTTGTGCATCCAGCCGGTCGCCCAAAGTTGGCGCATCCCGGCGTCGACAATCGGATAGCCGGTGCGGCCCTGCTGCCATGACGTCAGATCGGCCTCGGCTTCGGCCCCTTCGCGCCACGGAAAGCTGTCGAAAGCGGGCCGCGCATTCGCCGCGCCATAGTCGGGCAATTGCAGGATCACATTTTGCGCATAATCACGCCAGCCAAGCTCGGCGAGGAACTTGTCGACCGACCCGCCCAGCGCTGACGTTCGGTGCCAGATCGTCGCGGGGGAAATCTCGCCGAAGTGAAGGTGCGGCGAAAGGCGCGAGGTTCCCTCGACCGAGGGTAGGTTGCGCTGGTCGGCATAGTCCCGCGCGGCGCCCGTGAAGGCGTCGAGCCGCTTTTCTGCCCCAGCCACGCCCGGCGTCCATTCGGCCTCGAAACCACTCGCCCAATTGGGGCGCGTCGGCAGCAAGCCCCAGTCGGCGAGCGCATCGCTTGCGGGCCAAACCGACGGCGCCGGAATCGATGGCGGAGCGGCGACGGGACGGGGCGGCGGTAGCGTCGCCGACAGCGCGCGCCAAAACGGGGTGAAAATCTTGCACTGACCACCGGCGCCCGTCGTGATCGAACCCGCCGGTGCGAGATAATTCCCATCGTGCAGTACCAGATCGAGCTGTCTCGCGACAGCCCGCTCGGCATTGCGCCACCACGGCTCATAATGCCGCAGCGCATGGACGCGCGTCGCGCCGACCTCTGCCGCCAGCGCCGCCAGCACGTCCTCGCTGCGCCCACGCCGCAGGATCAGCCGCGATCCTTTGGCGCGCAGATCACGGTCGAGGCTCGCAAGACTATGGTGCAACCACCACCGCGACGCACCGCCCATCCGCCGGTGCTTGGGCGTCTCGTCGTCGAGGATATAGACCGGCACCACCGGCCCCTCGCGGACCGCCGCAGCGACCGCCGCCTGATCGGTGAGCCGCAGATCACGCCGCAGCCACAGGATCGTGGCCATCAGCTCTCCTGATGGTGCGCGTTCTCGACCGTCCAGGTCTGGCCTTTGGCGACGAGCTTCTGCAGATCGGCGACCTTGCCGCGCGATGCCGACTCATTCTGGCCGACCACCGCATCCTCAAACGTCGGCTTGGGATCGTCGTAGAGCACGCCGAGCGCCATCGGGAAGTCGCCGAAGGGCAGTTCGACCAGCATGTGCGCGACGGTGCGGTTGGTCACGTCGTGGACGATCACGCCGGCGGCTTCCCAGTCGCCGCCGACGACATCGACGACGATCGGCGTCAGCGTCATATGGTCGATGGCGATGCCTTTTGATCCGCCCGCGAAGAGCATCGGCTTGCCGTTCTCGAGCCAGAGCTGATGGCCGGCGGCATTGGTCTTGGCGGTGAATTCCTCAAAGACTTCATCGTTGTAGACGATGCAATTCTGAAAGATTTCGACGAACGCCGCGCCCTTGTGATGGTACGCCGCCTTGAGCACGTTCGGCAGGTTCTTGTTGACATCGATCCCGCGCGCCACGAACCGCGCGCCGGACCCAAGCGCAAAGGCGCAGGGCTTGGCGGGGTGATCGACCGAGCCATAAGGCGTTGACGGCGAACGCGTCCCTTCGCGGCTGGTCGGCGAATATTGCCCCTTGGTCAGGCCGTAGATCTCGTTGTTGAACAGGATCAGCTGGCAGTTCAGGTTCCGCCGCAGCAGATGCATCGTGTGGTTGCCGCCAATCGACAGCGCATCGCCGTCGCCGGTGATGATCCACACGTCGAGCGCGGGATTGGCGAGCTTCACCCCCGTCGCGACCGCGCAGGCACGCCCGTGGATCGTGTGGAAGCCATAGGTTTCCATATAATAGGGAAAGCGCGACGAGCAGCCGATGCCGCTGACGAACACCGTGTTTTCAGGCGTCGCGCCAATCTCGGGCATGGTGCGCTGCATGGCTTTGAGGATCGCATAGTCGCCGCAACCGGGGCACCAACGCACTTCCTGATCCGACTCCCAGTCCTTGGGGGTCGTGGTGCGGGCAATGGGGGTCATGTCGTTCATGGTGTGCGTCCTTATGCCAGCATCGCGTCAATCGCTTCTTCGATCTCGAAGATGCGGAAGGGCTGGCCCGAAACCTTGTTGAGCGGCTTGGCATCGACCAGAAACTGGTCGCGCAGCAAGGTCTTGAGCTGGCCGGTGTTCATTTCGGGCACGAGGATTTTGTCGTAACCTCTTAGCAGCTGCCCCAGATTGGCGGGCATCGGCCAGATGTGGCGGATATGGATGTGCGCGACATCCTGCTCGCGCCGCAAAGCCCGGCGCACTGCCTGATGGATCGGGCCATAGGTCGATCCCCAGCCGACCACGGCGAGCTTGCCCGACGAAGCCCCGAGCGACACGTCCTGATCGGGCACCTTCACCCCTAACACCTTGTTCTGGCGGGTGTCGGTCATCGCCTGATGGTTGGCGGCGCTGTAATCGATGTTGCCCGTCCCTTGCGCCTTCTCGATCCCGCCAATGCGGTGGAGCAGCCCCGGCGTCCCAGGCTTCACCCACGGCCGCGCGAGCTTCTCGTCGCGGGCATAGGGCAGGAATCCGCCCTCAGGCACATGGTCAAGGAAGGTCACCGGGAACGGCGCGTAGGTGCTCATGTCGGGCACTTTCCAAGGCTCGGCGGCATTGGCGATATAGCCGTCGGTCAGCACCATTACCGGCGTCATATATTGCGTCGCGATCCGTACCGCTTCGATCGCGACATCGAAGCAATCGGCCGCCGAGCGCGCCGAGATGACCGGCATCGGCGCATCGCCGTTGCGGCCATAAACGGCTTGATAAAGATCAGACTGCTCGGTCTTGGTCGGCAGCCCGGTCGACGGACCCCCGCGCTGCGAATTGATGATGATCAGCGGTAGCTCGGTCATGATCGCGAGGCCCATCGCCTCACCCTTCAGCGCGATGCCCGGCCCCGACGACGAGGTAACGCCAAGCTGCCCAGCATAGGAAGCACCGATCGCCGATGCGATGGCAGCAATCTCGTCCTCGGCCTGGAAGGTCGTGACGTGGAATTCCTTCAGCCGCGCCAGATGATGCAGGATCGCCGACGCGGGGGTGATCGGATAGCCGCCGAAGAACATCGGCAGATCGGCAAGCTGCGCGCCCGCCACCAGCCCAAGCGACATCGCCTCCGCGCCCGTCACGGTGCGATAAAGCCCCGGCTCGACATCGGCGGCATCGACATGCTGCTGGCGCAAGCGATGCGCGCCGAGGCCACCGCCGCCGATTTCCGCCGTTTCGCCATAGGCATGGCCCGCGTTGAGCGCGGCGATATTCGCTTCGGCCAGCACGTCGTTATTGGCGAACTTCGTCTTCAGCCAGTCGATGATCGGCTGGCGGCGACGATCGAACATCCAGAGCGCGAGCCCCAGCGTCCACATATTCTTGCAGCGCAGCGCTTCCTTGTTGCCGAGCCCGAAGGGTTTGACCGATTCGAGCGTCAGCGCCGAAATGTCGAACGCGAGCAATTGCCATTTGGCAAGGCTGCCGTCCTTCAGCGGGTTCGCCTCATATTTCGCCTTGGCAAGATTGCGGTCGCCGAATTCGCCTTCGTCGGCAATCACCAGACCGCCGGGCTTGAGCTGATCGATATTGGTTTTCAGCGCCGCCGGGTTCATCGCGATCAGCACATCGGGCGCGTCGCCCGCCGTCTCAATCTCGGTCGAGCCGAAGTTGATCTGGAACGCCGACACCCCGAACAAGGTGCCCTGCGGCGCGCGAATCTCGGCCGGGAAATCGGGGAACGTCGCTAGATCATTCCCCGACAGCGCGGTCGAGAGCGTGAACTGCCCGCCGGTGAGCTGCATCCCGTCGCCCGAGTCGCCGGCAAAGCGCACCACCACCGATTCGGCGGGCAGCGTGGTATCGGGTTCTTCGGGAAACAGCGTGTGGGTGGCGGCGGCCATTGTCGTTTTCCTGTAATCTTCAGTGGGCGCGGTCTAGTCGCGTGTCGCGCGGACCCCAAGATGAAAAATGCGCATCGGCGCTAAAGGCACGATTTTCGAACGCCGCACCCAGCGTGAGAATCGACGCTGCATGGCGCCCGGCAACTTCGAGCGCGTCGCTGCCATAGCCGCCGCCGAGAGTCGCGGCGAGCGGCAACCTGCGCTCGATGGCCAGCGACGCGATCAGCCGCTCGCGTGCGATCAACCCTTCGGCACTCAGGTTCAGCCGCCCCAGCCGATCACCGCCGAACGGATCAACCCCGGCCTGATACAGGATCAGGTCGGGCCGGAACTGGTCGATCATCGGCGTCAGCGTGTCGGCGAGCGTCCGCAGATACTCGTCGTCACCGACTCCATCGGGCAGCGGTACGTCGAGCGTCGAGCGCGCCTTGCGCACCGGAAAATTCTTCTCCGCATGGATCGAATAGGTCGCGATGCCCGGTCGCCCCGCCGTCAGCGCGGCAGTCCCGTCCCCCTGATGGACGTCGCAATCGACGATCAGCACCTGGCCCAAGCCTTCCTCGACCAGCCGCACCGCCGCGATGGCGAGATCGTTGAACACGCAGAACCCCGCGCCGGTGTCCGCCAGCGCATGATGGCTGCCGCCCGCGCTGTTGGCGGCAAAGCCCCGCGCGAGCGCCAGTCGCGCCGCGAGATAGGTTCCGCCCGGCACCGCCACTGCGCGCCGCGCGACCAAGGGGGTCACGACAAAACCGATCCGACGCTCCTTGACCGCGGGCACGCGCGCTTCGAGCACCTCAGCGACATAGGCCGGATCATGGACGGTTTCGATCCACCGGACGGGCATCGGTTCGGGCACATGCCAGTCGATCGAGGCCCCGCTGTCGACCAGCAGATCGCGCACCAGCCCATTCTTGTTCCACTGATAGGCCGATCGCGTTGGCGCGGGCGCGACATAATCGGGGTGATGGACGAGGGCGAACACGCCGCTTAGGTAGAGCGCCGGGGCGCGGTGCGCCACCCGATCAGGAGAGCCCGCATGACCGAGCATTACACCCGTCCCGATGTTGCCCAGCTACTGGCGATGCTCAACATGCTGCCCGGCCCGAAGATGCACGAGCTTCCAGCCGATGCGGCACGCGGGCTGTACCTTGCCAGCAAGGACATGGTCGACCTGCCGCTCGGCGAATTGGCCGTCGTGCGCGACCTTGAGGCGCCCGGCCCGGTCGGCGCGATCCCGCTGCGGCTGTTCGACGCCCGCGCCGATCGTGCCGCGGGTCCGGCGGTGGTTTTCTTCCACGGTGGCGGTTTCGTGATCGGCGATCTCGACACCCACGCCAGCTTCTGCGCCGAAATGAGCCGCCAGCTCGATCTGCCGGTGATCGCCGTCCACTACCGCCTCGCCCCCGAGCACCCCTTCCCCGCCGCGCCTGAGGATTGCGAGGCAGCCGCGCGCTGGGTGGCAGGCAGCCCGGCAGAGCTTGGCTTCAAGATAACGGGCCTGGTGCTCGCGGGCGACAGCGCTGGCGGTAACCTGACCGTCGTGACCGCAATGGCACTCCGCGACGCGCCCGCTGCCGTGCCGGTCATCGCGCAATTCCCGATCTATCCCACCGTCGACAACGCCGAGCATTACGCCTCCTATGACCTGTTCAATGTGGGCCGCGTGCTGACGAAGGAAGGCATGGCTTGGTTCGACGCAGCCTATGCAATCACCGACGGCGACTGGCGTGGCGCCCCGCTCCACGGCGATCACCACGACATGCCACCAACGGTGGTGATGACCGCCGGGCTCGACCCCTTGCGCGATCAGGGCCGCGCCTATGCCTCGGCGCTGATCGCAGTCGGCGTGCCGGTCGTGTACCGCGAGGCCGTCGGCAACATCCATGGCTTCGTCACGATGCGAAAGGCGATCCCTTCAGCGCAGGCCGATGTCGCGGGCGCCCTCGCCGCGTTGAAGGCGATCATCGCCGAGGCGACCGCGTGAACGACCTGCCCTATCGCCCCTGCGCGGGCATTTTGATCGCAAACAGCGCGGGGCAAATCTTCGTCGGCCAGCGGATCGACACCGCGGTCGAGGCTTGGCAGCCACCGCAAGGAGGCATCGATCCCGGCGAGGACGCGCTCACCGCCGCCCTGCGCGAGATGCGCGAGGAAACCGGCATTGCCCCCGACAAGGTGACACTGATCGCCGAGGCGCCGGGGGAATTTCATTACGACTTGCCCGACGAACTCATCGGCCGCCTGTGGAAAGGCAGGTGGCGCGGCCAGCGCCAGCGCTGGTTCCTCTTTCGCTTCGAGGGCGACGACAGCGACATCGATATCGCGACCGATCACCAGGAATTCCGCGCCTGGCGCTGGACTGAACCCGCACAAGTAATTGAGCTCGCAGTCGATTTCAAACGTCAGCTCTACCGTGACGTCATGGCGGCGTTTGCCGACGATTTGCCCTAGTAGGGCTTGGCGACCATCAGCCAGGTCGCGCAGACCAGCGGCACCGTGGCAATCAGCCCCCAGATGATCCAGCGCCAACTGTCACGGCGATAGCTGTCGGGAATCTCGCCGCCTTGCGCAAAGTCGCGCGCGGCCTTGGCTTGGCGAATCTGGATCGGCACCAGCATGCCCAACCACATCAGGCCAGCGATGACGAACAGAACCTGGCTCCACACCAGCCATTTCGGTCCCAAGGGATCGGCGCCCGAAATCCAGAGCGCGCCATAGCCGCCGACCATCGTCAGCACGACACCCCAGAAAGTCAGGCTCCAGTCGGTGATCGTCACCAGCCGCTGGGCAAAGCTGATGATGCGCGGGTCGCCCGTGCCATCGGCGAAGACTTTCCAGATCGCGCTGGCAGTGATGTTCCCCATCAGCATCACGACGCCGGTGATGTGGAGGAATTTCGCGATCTCATAGGCCATTGTCCACCGGTTCAAGCCTGCGTCGCGGCGGGCGTCAAGCAAATCGGTGGAGCGCCGCGACCGAAAGCGCTAAGGCCTTGGCCATGCCGACGCTTTCAGCCGCCGAAACCGCTCTTGTCGAGCATGCCCGTGCGGCGCCGATGCTCGATCAGGTGCTGGCGTGGAGCGCGATCAATTCGGGTACGCGCAATCTCGTCGGCGTCGCGACGATGGCGGGGCTGCTGGCCGATGCGTTTGCCGCGCTGCCCGGTGAAGTGACGCTGGTCGACCCCGCGCCCGTCGAAACCGTGCTGGCGGATGGCAGCCGCGCCGCGATCGATCACGGCAGGCATTTGCTGGTGACGGTCCGCCCAGCCGCGCCGCTGCAACTGCTGTTCACCGGGCATATGGACACGGTTTTCCCCGCCGATCATCCGTTCCAGACAAGTGTGTGGCGCGAGCAGGGCGTGCTCAATGGCCCCGGCGTGGCCGATATGAAGGGCGGGATCGCGCTGCTGCTTGCCGCACTCCAAGCGGTGGAGGCGAGTCCGTTTGCCGCTGATTTGGGCTATCAGGTGATGATCGGCGCCGATGAGGAAACCGGCTCGCTTTCCTCGGCGGCGCTGATTGCCGAGGTCGCGCGGGGCAAGCTCGCGGCCTTCACCTATGAACCCGCGCTCCCCGATGGCACGCTCGCTGGCGCGCGCGGCGGGACAGGCAATTTCTCGATCGCGATCCATGGCAAAAGCGCCCACGCCGGTCGCAACCCCGATGATGGCCGCAACGCCGTGCTTGCTGCGGCCGACTTGGCGCTTCGGCTGGCCGAGGCGCGGTCGCCGCTGCTGGCAGTCAACCCGGCGAAGATCGAAGGTGGCGGGCCGAATAATGTCGTGCCCGATCTCGCGATCTTGCGCGTCAATTTCCGGCCGAAGGATGACGCGGCGATTGCAACCGCGCAGGCGCATCTTGAGGCGAGCATTGCCGCGGTCGCCGCCGCGCACGACGTCCGCATCGACTGCCACGGCGGCTTCAACCGCCCGCCCAAACCGATCACCCCCCAAGCCGCCAAGCTGTTCGACGTCGTGAAAGCCGCCGGTGCCGACCTCGGCCTGTCGATCGGCTGGCGCGATACCGGCGGCGTGTGCGACGGCAACAACATCGCCGCCTCCGGCGTCCCCGTCGTCGACACGATGGGCGTGCGCGGGGGCGCGATCCATTCGAGCGACGAGTTTCTGATCGCCGAATCGCTCCCCGAGCGCGCCGCGCTGTCGGCTCTCGCCATCGCCCGCATCGTCCAGAAAGGCAGTTTGTGAGCTTCATCATCCGCGCCGCGCGCGACACCGATCTTCAGCATCTGTACGAAATGGCCAAGCTGACCGGTGGCGGCTTTACCAATTTGCCGCCCGATCGCGGCGCGCTGCGCGCCAAGCTTGATCGCAGCAGCGCCGCCTTTGCCCGCACCGACGGCCCGCTGACCGACGAACTGTTCGTGCTTGTGCTGGAGAATACCGCGACGGGCGAAGTACGAGGCACGTGCCAGATCTTCACTCAGGTCGGCCAGCTCCACCCCTTCTACAGCTACCGGCTCGGCACGCTGACGCAGCATAGCGAGGAACTCGGCCGCACTTTTCGCGCCGAAATGCTCGCGCTCACCACCGATCTTGAAGGATGCAGCGAAGTCGGCGGGCTGTTCCTGCATCCGGCTGAGCGCGCGGGCGGGCTCGGGATGCTGCTCGCGCGCAGCCGCTATCTGTTCATGGCCGGCCACCGCACGCGCTTTGCCGACCGCGTCCTCGCCGAACTGCGCGGCGTGATTGATGAGGCCGGCGGATCGCCCTTTTGGGATGGGCTCGCCGGACGCTTTTTCGGGATGAATTTTCAGGACGCCGACCAGTTCAACGCGACGCACGGGCACCAGTTCATCGCCGACCTGTTCCCCAAACACCCGATCTACACCGCGATGCTGTCCGAAACCGCGCGCGCGGCCATCGGCATTCCGCATCCTTCGGGCCGCGCCGCCATGCGAATGCTGGAAAATGAAGGCTTTGCCTATGAAAATTACGTCGACATCTTTGATGGCGGCCCGACGATGATCGCGCGCACCGATCAGGTGAAGTCCGTCCGCGATGCATGCCGCGCCACGCTGATCGCAACCGATAATGACGGCGGCGACGCGGCGATCGTCGCGTCGGGACAGCTTCAGGAGTTTCGCTGTGCCTATGGCCGGTTGCGCACGACGGGTACCGGGATCGTCATAGACCGCGACTGTGCCAGCCGCATTGCGGCACCGATCGATGGTGAAATCCTTTTCGTGAGCCGCGCATGATCGAGATCAACTTCGACGGGCTGATCGGCCCCAGCCATAATTATGCGGGTCTCAGCCTCGGCAATCTCGCGGCGACTGGCAATGCGGGGCAGCCATCGCACCCGCGTGCGGCGGCGCTCCAAGGCATTGCCAAGATGCGCGCGAATATCGCGCTCGGGCTGACCCAAGGGATCCTTCTGCCCCACGCCCGCCCCGATCACCACTGGCTCGCAAGCCTGTCCACCAGCTATGCCGCCGCGCCGCCGGTCCTGAAGGCACAGGCGCTGTCGGCATCGGCGATGTGGGCAGCCAATGCGGCGACGGTCTCGCCCGCGCCCGATACCGGCGATGGCAAGACCCACCTGACCGTCGCCAATCTGCTGACGATGCCGCACCGCAGCCACGAATGGCCGGAAACGCTTGCACAGCTTCGCGTCGCCTTCGCTCACCCCGCTTTCGCCGTCCACGGCCCGGTCCCGGTCCCCTTTGGCGATGAGGGTGCCGCCAACCATATGCGGATGGCAGCGACGCATGACGCGCCGGGCATCGAAATTTTCGTCTATGGCGAGCGCGGCGGTCCTTTCCCCGCGCGCCAGAGCCGCGTCGCCAGCGAAGCCATCGCCCGCGCGCACCGGCTCGATCCCGCGCGCACGATCTTCGCCGAGCAGAACCCAGAAGCCATCGCCGCCGGGGCCTTCCACAATGACGTCGTCGCCGTCGCCAATGGCCCGGTGCTGTTCGCCCACGAGCAAGCCTTTGCCGATCGCGATGGCTTTTATGCCACGCTCTTGGCGGCGATGCCGACTGCCCAGATTGTCGAAGTGCCCGCCAGCGCCGTCAGCCTGGAGGATGCGGTTACATCCTATCTCTTCAACGCCCAGCTCGTGACCTTGCCCGACGGCACCATGGCGCTGATCGTTCCCGAAGAAGCGCGCGCCAACGCGCGGGTCTGGAGTTGGCTCGAGGCAATGCTCGCGGGCAATGGTCCGATCCGGCGCGTCGAAGTCGTCAATGTCCGCGAATCCATGTCCAATGGCGGTGGCCCCGCCTGCCTGCGCCTGCGCGTCGTTGCCGACCCCGCGTTGGTCGATCCACGTTTCCTCGTCGATAACGCGAAGCTCGACCGCATTGCCGGGACCGTCACGGCGCACTGGCCCGAGTCGATCGAGCCGCGAGACATCAGCAATGTCTCGCTGATCACCGACATCGAACGCGCGCGCGCCGCGCTGCTCGACGCGCTCGACCTGTCGGATTCATTGACAGTTAACCATAAAGCTTAACTCGGGAATCCCGGAAATCAGCGCTTGGCCCGGCGCTTGCTTTATGCTTGGGCATGTGGCGCAAATTCATCAGCCTGTTTGTCATCAAGAACAAGTTCGAGGCGTTCGTCGTCATATACGCGCTCGGGCTTGGCGCGGTTGAACGCGGCACGCATTATCTCCAGCAATATCCGGGCTTCGGCGGCTGGCTGTTGTTCGGCGTCTGCCCGATCGCCGTTTTCATGGCCGGCGCGCGCATCCTCGACTCCGTCGAACGGCGCGACTACGACTAGCCGCGACACCTGCACCGCCAATGAGTTAGGTTTCAGCGGCGACAGGATAACTTCGTCGCATTGGCCGTCAGGGCGATTACCTAGCCTGCATGCTGCCCCTCACCCATTTGCAGCGGCTCGAAGCCGAAAGCATCCACATCCTGCGCGAAGTCGTGGCTGAAGCCGACAAGCCGGTGATGCTCTATTCGGTCGGCAAGGATTCGGCGGTGATGCTGCATCTCGCGCGCAAGGCCTTTTTCCCGGCGCCGCCGCCCTTTCCGCTGCTGCATGTCGAC
Source organism: Sphingomonas sp. (assembly GCA_019744885.1). Taxonomy (GTDB): domain Bacteria; phylum Pseudomonadota; class Alphaproteobacteria; order Sphingomonadales; family Sphingomonadaceae; genus Sphingomonas. The sequence continues at coordinate 1,261 of JAIETY010000060.1, read as the reverse complement.
ACCACGTGGAAGTTCAAGGCGATGTATGCTGCGCGCGCGCAGGCCGCCGAAGCCGCCGGGATGGAGCTGATCGTCCACCGCAATGCCGAGGCTGAAGCGCTGGGCATCAATCCCTTCGACCACGGCAGCCGCCACACCGATATGTGGAAGACCGAGGGGCTCAAGCAGGCGCTGACGCTGCACGGCTTCGATGCGGCTTTCGGCGGCGCGCGGCGCGACGAGGAGAAAAGCCGCGCCAAGGAGCGCATTTTCAGCTTCCGCTCGGCCAGCCAGCGCTGGGACCCGCGCCAGCAACGCCCCGAACTCTGGCGGCTCTACAATGCGCGCAAACATCCGGGCGAGAGCATCCGCGTCTTCCCGCTCTCGAACTGGACCGAGCTCGACATCTGGCATTACATTCAGGCCGAGGGCATCGACATCGTCCCGCTCTATTTCAGCGCGCCGCGCCCGACCTTCGTTCATGAGGGCCAGCTGCTGATGGCCGACGATATCGACCGCGTCGAACGCGTTCTTGGCCGCAAGCTCGACATCGCCGAGCGCTGGGTGCGATTCCGCACGCTCGGCTGCTTTCCCTTGACCGGCGCAGTCGAAAGCCGCGCGACGACCTTGTCTGAGGTCATCCAGGAAATGCTGCTCACCACGACATCGGAGCGCGAGGGGCGGCTGATCGATCACGACCAGGCCGCGAGCATGGAGAAGAAGAAAGCGGAGGGCTATTTCTGATGGCAACCGCGCCTGCTTATGCGATCGACCCGCTGATCGCTGACGATATCGACGCCTATCTCGCCCGCCACAGCGCCAAGTCGCTGCTGCGCTTCATCACTTGCGGTTCGGTCGATGACGGCAAATCGACGCTGATCGGGCGGTTGCTTTATGATTCGAAGATGATCTTCGAGGATCAGCTCGCTGCGCTCGAAGCCGACAGCAAGCGGCTCGGCACACAAGGCGGCGACATCGACTTCGCGCTGCTGGTCGACGGGCTCGCGGCGGAGCGCGAACAGGGCATCACAATCGACGTCGCCTATCGCTTTTTCGCGACCGACAAGCGCAAGTTCATCGTCGCCGACACGCCGGGGCATGAACAATATACCCGAAACATGGTCACCGGCGCCTCGACCGCCGATCTGGCGGTGATCCTGGTCGATGCGCGCAAGGGCCTGCTCACCCAGACGCGGCGGCACAGCTATCTCGCCAAGCTGATCGGCATCCGCCACATCGTGCTGGCGGTGAACAAGATGGACCTGGTCGGCTATGACCGCGC